>NZ_JBBNAH010000632.1:0-13257 GCF_037994325.1 Pseudomonas sp. | reverse complement strand
CTCAAAATCCAGCGCGTAGTTCAATGCCTCACGCACGCGAGGGTCTTGAAAACGCGGCTTGCGCAGGTTGACCACCCAGCCATTCATGGCCGGTGGGTTGCGATGGGCAAACTGGCGCTTAACCAACTCGCCCTGGTCAAAGCGTTTGCCGATGTACTGGCAGCACCAGTAACGCATTTGGGTTTCGCTGATCACGTCGTAGTCGCCCGCGCGCAGGGCGGCTACTTGCGTGTCGCGGTCTTTGTAGAGCTTGAAATCGATGCTGGCGAAGTTAAATGAACCGCGGCGCGCCGGCAGGTCGTTGGCCCAATAGTTAGGGTTGCGCCGGTAAATAATCCCGCGCCCGCTAATGGCCTTATCGATCAGGTAGGGGCCGCTGGCCACCGGCTGCTCGAAGCGCAATTGGTCAAAGGCCACGCGGCTGCCATCGGCCTGTTGCCCCCACTTTGGCGAGAACACCGGCAGGCTGCCGGCGATAAACGACAGGTCGCGGCCTTTGCGCTTAAAGGCAAAACGCACGCGCTGGGGGTCGAGCACCTGCACGTCGGCAATCTCGGCAAAGTAGGCCTTGAAACGCGGGCTGGCTTTGCCGTCGGTGAGGGTTTTAAACGAATACAACACGTCGCTGGCGGTTACCGTATCGCCATTGCTAAAGCGTGCCTTGGGGTTGAGGTGAAACACCACCGAGGTGAAGTCATCGGCCACCTGAATATCATCGGCGAGCAGGCCGTACTGGGTATTCAGTTCGTCCATGCCGTTGATGGTCAGGGTTTCAAATACCAGTTCCAGCAGCCCTGGTGGTGGCGTGCCACGCAGGCTATAGGGGTTGTATTTATCAAAGCTGCTGTTGGTGGCCACCAGCGACATCGACAGTGTGCCGCCTTTGGGTGCTTGCGGGTTTACGTAGTCAAAATGCTGAAAGTCGGCCGGGTATTTCGGTGTGCCAAATTGCGCCACCGCATAAGCCGCCATGCTTGCCGACGGGCTGGCCAACAGCACGCCGCACAAGCCCAGTACCGCGTAGAAACGTGGGCGTGATAACAAGGTCGTTCGAGTCATAAAGTTTCCACGGGCCGGCTTATAACGAGGCCTGAACCAGGCTTTGGGTATAGGGGTGCTGGGGACGGGCGATGAGTTCGGCGGTGTCGCCAGACTCAACGATCACGCCGTCTTTGAGCACATACAGGCGGTGCGCCAAGGCATTCACCACGGCCAGGTCATGGCTGATCAGCACATAGCTCAGGCCATGCTTTTTCTGCAGGCTGACCAGCAACTGCAAGATCTGATTTTGAATCGACACATCCAGCGCCGAGGTCGGCTCGTCGAGCACCACCACCCGTGGCTTCAACACCAGGGCGCGGGCAATGGCGATGCGTTGCCGCTGACCACCGGAAAACTCATGGGGGTAGCGGCTTAGGGCGCTAACCGGCAGGCCGACTTCGCCGAGCACGTCCACAATGCGTTGCAGCCGTTGCGCGGCGCTTAGGGCGGGGAAGTGCAGGGCCAAGCCTTCGCCGACAATCTGCGTCACGGTTTGGCGTGGCGACAGCGAGCCAAAGGGGTCTTGAAACACCACCTGCAAGGTGGCGCGCAGTTCGCGGCGCTGCTGCCTGGTGCGCTGCTCAATGGCCACCCCATCAAACGCCAACGCGCCGCTTTTTAGCGGAATCAAACTGAGAATGGCCTGGGCCAGGGTCGATTTACCCGAACCGGATTCGCCCACCACACCAATGGTTTCCCCGGCACGTAGCGAGACATCGGCACTGTCCAAGGCGATAAAACGATCCTGACGAAACCAGCCGCGCCAGCCGGCAATCTTTTTCCCGTACTCGACCCGCAGCGCCTGGGTGTGCAGCAAGGTGGCGGCCTGCGCCGGCACCTCGGCAATCTCCCGCTGTGGCCGGCTGTTCAGCAGTTTGATGGTGTAGGGATGTTGCGGCCGCGCAAACAGCGCTTCGGTGTTGTTGCTCTCCACCAGCTTGCCGTGCTCCATCACCGCCACGCGCTGGGCAAAACGGCGGACCAGATTGAGGTCGTGGGTGATCAGCAAAATGGCCATGCCCTGGCCGTCGTTGCGCGCCGCTTCCTCTTCTTGCAAATCCAGCAGCAACTGCACGATGCGCGCCCGCACGGTCATATCCAGGGCGGTGGTCGGCTCGTCGGCAATCAATAGTTTCGGCCGGCAGGCCAAGGCCATCGCGATCACCGCGCGCTGCAATTGGCCACCGGATAGCTGATGGGGAAAGCTGTCCACGCGCCGCTCGGGTTCGCGAATACCGGTGCGCGCCAGCAAGCGGATGGTTTTCTCCCGTGCCTCGCGCGGGCCCAGGCCCTCGTGTAACTGCAAGGTTTCAATAATCTGCGCACCGATGCTGTACAGCGGGTTTAGCGCCGACATCGGTTCCTGAAAAATCATCGCCACATCGCGGCCGCGAATCTGCCGGATTTGCCCGATGGATTTTTTCTGCAAATCGTTGCCTTGCAACAGAATGCGCCCCTGCACCTTGGCTTGCGGTAACAGGCGCAGAATCGACAAGGCGGTAATGGTTTTGCCCGAGCCGGACTCACCCACCAGCGCCAGGCGCTCGCCGGGTTGGATATGCAGGGTGAGATCGTCGACCACCGTGCGGTTGCCCAGGCTGATGGTCAGGTTTTCCAGGCTTAACAGCGGCGCACTCATTACACAGCCTCCGGCGGCAGCTTGTCGGCGATATGGGTGTCCATGGCATTGCGTAACGCCTCGCCCATAAAGGTCAGCAACAGCAGGGTCAGCATCAACACACCAAAGGCTGATACCGCGATCCACCAGGCGTCGAGGTTCTCTTTGCCTTGCAGCAGTAGGGCGCCCAGGCTGGGGGCGGGCGCTTGTACGCCAAGGCCGAGAAAGTCCAGGCTGGCCAGGGCCATGATGGCGGCGCTCATGCGAAACGGCAGAAAGGTGATCACCGGCGTCAGGCTATTGGGCAGGATATGCCGCCAGATAATCTGCCCATGGGACAGGCCCATGGCTCGCGCGGCCTTGACGTATTCCAACTGACGATTACGCAGGAACTCGGCGCGGACAAAGTCGGACAGATAGATCCAGCCAAACAGCGACAACAGCACCGCCAGCAAGATCAAACTCGGCTCAAAAATCGAGGCAAAGATAATCAGCAGATACAGCTCGGGCAGCGAACCCCACACCTCAATTAAACGCTGCGCCACGAGATCGATTTTGCCGGCGAAGTAACCCTGCACCGCGCCGATCAACACGCCTAAAACGGTGCCAATCAGGGTCAGTGCCAAACCAAAGGTCACCGATACGCGAAAGCCATACAGCAGGCGCGCAACGATGTCGTAACCGGCAATATCGGTGCCCAGCAGGTTTTCCGCCGTGGGCGGGCCGGGGTAGTGCACGGCGTTGGAGAAGTAATTCAGCGTGTCGTAGTAATAGGGGTTGGGCGCATACAAGGCAAAGTTGCCGGGGGCGGCCAACTGCTGCTGGATAAATGGGTCGTTGTAATCGGCATAAATCGGCAACTGGCCGCCAAACAGCGCTTCCGGGTAATCGTTGACCAGCGGGAAAAACCACTGGTTGTGGAAGTACACCAACAAAGGTTTGTCATTGCTGATTACCTCACCGGCCAGGCTGATGATGTACAGCGAGGCGAACAGAATCAGGCTCCAATAACCCAGGCGGTTTTGCTTAAAACGCAGCCATAGGCGCCGGCCAGGCGACAGCGCCGGTGCGGTTTGCAGCGCGCTGGCAGGCAGCAGTTCTTCGCGAACATGCGGTACGCGCCGCCATAGACGCTGCCAGAAACTCGGGGGCGAAATAGTCTGCGCGGTCATCAGGCCACCTGTGCGTCGAATTTGATTCGTGGGTCGACCAGCACGTAGGCGATATCGCCCACCAGCTTGGTCAGCAGGCCGATCAGGGTCAGCAAATAAAGGCTGCCGAGTACCACCGGGTAGTCGCGGCTATTGATCGACTCATAAGAAAGCAAGCCGAGGCCGTCGAGGGAAAACAGCGTTTCAATCAGCAAGCTGCCGGTAAAAAACGCCGCGATAAAGGCGCCGGGAAAGCCGGTCACCAGCGGCAGCAAGGCGTTGCGAAACACGTGCTTCCACAACACCCGGCGCTCGGACAAGCCCTTGGCGCGGGCGGTGAGCACGTACTGGCGGCTGATTTCTTCGAGAAAAGTGTTTTTCGTCAGCAGGGTTTTTAGCGCAAAGGTACTGAGCACCGAGGCGGCCACGGGCAGGGTGATATGCCAGAGGTAATCGCTGACCTTGCCTAGGCCGCTGAGCTCGTCCCAGTTATCCGAAGTGAGCCCGCGCAGCGGAAAAACATCCCAAAACGAGCCGCCGCCAAACAACACAATCAGCAGCACACCGAGGACAAACCCCGGCACCGCGTAGGCGCACAAAATCAGCAGGCTGGTGATGAAATCAAACCGGCTACCGGCGCGTACCGCCTTGGCGACACCCAGCGGCACCGAGATCAGGTAAGTGAGAATAAAGGTCCAGATACCCAGGGAAACCGACACGCCGAGCTTGGACTTGATCAGCTCCCAGACGCTCTCGTTACGGAAATAACTTTCACCCAAATCAAAGCGCAGAAAGTTACTCAGCATTGAGGTGTAGCGCTGCAACACCGGCTGATCAAAACCGTACTGCTCGGTGAGGTGGGCGATCTGCTGCTCGTCGATGCCTTGTCGGCCGCTATAACTCCAACCGCCACCCGACGCGCCACCCTCAGCACCGGAGCGGGCGCTTTGCTGATCGAGATTGCTCAGCACATGATCGACAGGGCCACCCGGCACAAATTGAGTGACCAGAAACGTCAGGGTCAGCACCCCCACTAACGTGGGGATCATCGCCAGTAAGCGGGTGATCAGGTAATACAACATGGCGTAGGTTCCGGCGGGGTTGTTAGGGGGGTATTGCAGGAAGTGAACCAAGTTGTGGTGGATGGTTTTGTTTTTATAAGTAATTGATAAATAGCGTTTTTATATTTTTATGGCTTTCTGTTTTTACATGGCTTTTATGCGGTTGTTAGCGCGTTGCTGCCAGGCCAGCAGTAGGGTGCTGCGGGAGAGGCAGCAGCGTGCGGTAGGCGGCGGCGCGAAGCAGGTGGTGTACACAAATTGTTCCCCTCTGCCCGCTTGCGGGAGAGGGCTAGGGAGAGGGTTTTGATGTTGTGTACGACGGTTGGCTTGGGCGAATGTAGAAAAAGCCAAGCCCTCACCCCAACCCTCTCCCGCAAGCGGGCAGAGGGGGCTGATGTTTGTTGGGGTTGAGATCGGGTATTTGCGTCACACCGTGCGTGTATCTGCCGCTTGCCTAAAGGTGAAGTTCCAGCACCGCTAAACGGGGCATGCGGTGGGAGGCTGCGTGCGTTTAGGCAAGCGACGCGAAGCAGGTGGTATACACAAATCGATCACCTCTGCCCGCTTGCGGGAGAGGGGTAGGGAGAGGGTTTTGATTTTTGTGTACGGCGGTTGGCTTGGGTGATGTAGAAAAGCCAAGCCCTCACCCCAACCCTCTCCCGCAAGCGGGCAGAGGGGGTTGATGTTTGTTGGGTTTGAGAGCGGCTTTTTTTTCCTGGGTACTTGCGTCACGCCGTGCGCGTGTCCCTGGGATTCCCCGGTCGCTTGAGCCCAAGGTTTTCCCGATAGGTTTTGCCTTCATATTCGGTGCGGAAGATTCCGCGCCGTTGCAGTTCCGGCACCACTAAACGGGTGAAGTCTTCAAAGCCTTGTGGCAGGTACGGCGGCACTACGTTGAAGCCATCGGCGCCACGTTCAACAAACCATTGCTCAATGGTGTCGGCCACGGTTTTAACCGAGCCAATGGCTTGCAGGTGGCCACGGGAAACCCTGAAACGCAGTACCAGTTGGCGAATGCTCAGGTTTTCGCGGCGGGCCAGGTCCAGTTGCTGTTGGAAGCGCCCTTTGCCATTGGCGTCGGCCTGGTAGGGCAGGTCGGGCAGGGGGCCGTCGACGTCGTACGAGGAAAGGTCAAAACCGCCAAAGGATATATTGCTGACGTCGACCAGTTGCTGCAGCTGGTTAAAGCGGTCCTGCGCTTCTTGGTCGGATTCGGCTACCACCACCGACAACCCTGGCGTGACTTTCAGTTGGTCTTCATCGCGGCCGTATTTGGCCATACGCCCTTTAAGGTTGGCGTAGTAAGCCTTGGCGATATCCAGTGACTGCGCCGAGGCATAGGTCATTTCCGCTTCGCGGGCGGCGAATTCCAGGCCGGTTTCCGAGTTGCCGGCCTGTACGATTACCGGGTAGCCCTGGATCGGCCGCGGGTAGTCGAGCAGCCCTTCGGAGCTGAAGTATTTGCCGTGGTGGTTGACCGGATGCCCGGCGCTTGGCTTGTAGAACTGGCCGGCCTGGCGGTCCGGTTGGTCGAAGGCGTCGTCGTCCCAGCTGTCCCACAGTGCCTTGGTCACGGCAATAAATTCGGCGGCGCGTTCGTAGCGTTCTTCATGGCTACGCGGCTCGCTGATGCCGAAGTTTTTTGCGCTGTGTTCGGAGAATGACGACACCACGTTCCAGCCGGCGCGGCCACCACTGAGGTGATCAAGCGAAGTGAATTTGCGCGCTACGTGGTAGGGCGAGTCGTAGTTGGTATTGACCGTGGCCACCAGGCCAATGTGCTGGGTCACGGCGGCAATCGCCGACAGCAGGGTGAACGGTTCGAACTGGTAGTTCTGCGGGCTGCGGCCGGTTTGCGGGGTGACCTCGCCGGAGCGGCCGATAAAGTCGGCGACAAAGAAGGTGTCGAATTTGGCCGCTTCGGCCAGTTTGGCGGCGTTGATCCACCACTGCAGATTGGGCCGGCCGTTGTCGGTGGAGCTGGGGTGTCTCCAGGCTTCCGGGTGATGACCGAAGCGGTGGAGAAATACGTTAAGAGCCAGTTGGCGTTTTTTGCTGCTCACGGTGCGGTTCTCTATGCGCAAGCCAGGGGTGTGAGGGCACGCCCCATAGGGCCGGGACCGCCAGGCGCTCCCGGATGTAAAGCGACGGCTTAGCCGCTAAAGGCTGCGGATTTTTCCAGCAGGCCGGTGCGTTTCCATTGCAGTTCCAGCGCGCCCGGGGTGTACACCTGGGCGCCACCGAGCTGCTCGGCAATGGCTTGGAAGCGCGCGGCTTCTTCGACAAACAGGATGGTTTCCGCAGTTTTGATAATGCCCTGGCCCCAGAAATTGGCGCCGCCGTTGGATTCCAGCAGGGCCGGTGGTGGCGCCAGTTCCGGGTGTTTGTCCAGACGCTCGCGGATTACTTCCAGCGGGCTGCGGGTGCGTTCCAGGTGGTTGGGAATGGTGCGGGCGAGCAAGTGCCGAGCGGCTGCTACGTAAAGGATTGGGAAGTCTTTGTGTGCCAGCGACCAGGCCGACAGCCAGGCGGTGTGCACGTGAATCAGGGTGTCGGCTTCCAGACGGGCTTCGTGCAGCAGCGAATTCGGCGTTTCGGCAAAGGACGACACGCTGATTTTCGGCGCTTGGCTGCGGGCCAACCCACCGGGAAAACGAATTCCCAGCAGGGTGTCGGTGCCTGGCACGCGATGGGAAATATGGAACGTCAGGCTGGCCGACAACGTGCCATTGGCACGCAGGCTTTCGAACACGTGTACGGCATCGGATTTGGCCTGTTCGATATAGGCAATCAGGTCCAGCTCAGCGGTTTTTTCAAAGGCGCTCATGGGGTGTTGCTCCAAAAAATAAGGGCTAAACAGCGGTGGGTTGCGAATGCCTTATGCGGCCGCAGCGGCTTTGGCTTTTTCCTCGGCGACCAGCTTTTGTGCCTGTTCCAGCGGGCCGCTGACGATCCAGTCGGTCACCTTGAAATCAGCTTGCAAATAGCCCCAGTCGCGCAGGAAGTTCTTTTGCGTGGTCAGGCCGTCGATGTATTGCTGGCTTAACCTCGGCGTAAACGACAGGTGCACATCCGCGCCATGGGAGCCGATCACTTCGGCCGCCGTGGCGTTGCTGTCTTCCGGTTGCAGCAGTTGCACCACTTCGTCGTGGTGGCTGGCCGCCCATTCGGCGGTACGCAGCAATACGGCCAGGTAGCGCACCACCACGTCGGGGTGTTGTTCGAGGAATTGGCGGTCGACGGTGATCGGCCGTGGCGTGCCGTTATTCACCCGCAGCAGCGGATCGGACAGCTCGTTGATGTTCAGCAGTTGGCGATAACGCGGGTCTTGCGACAGGCGATAGCCACGGGTAAAGCGCAAAAAGATGGCGTCTACGGTGCCGGCGTCCAGCGCGGTTACCGCGACGTCGGCGCGCTGTTCGCGGGTGCTGCTGCGCGGGCCGTCTTCGCTGTCGTAGCTGGGGGCGTCGAGGTCAACCAGGGTGACGTCGGCGGTGGTCAGGCCGGCTAGCGATAACGCGGTGACGTAGCCGTGCTGAGCAGCACCGCGCTGGAAGTCGATTACCGCGTTTTTATGCAGCGGCACACCTAGGCGTTTGCCTTTGAGGTCGGCGATATCGCGGATATCGCTGTCAGCGCGGGTGAGGATGCCTTGGTACTCGTCCAGCCAAGTAATGCCGACGACTACTGTGTCCGCGCCGGCGCCTTTGGCCCAGATCGGCGGAATATTTCCGCCCTCACGAAATAGCCCGGTTTGCTGGTGGTGATAGTGCGCATTGCGCACCGCCAGGCTGTGGGAATCACGCAACGAATGCAGCACGGTATCGGCGCCAGCGAACTCGTCTTGCAGCCAGTTTTTGCGGATGGCCAGCGCCGAGGCCGTGGCCGCGCCACAGCGGGTATAAAACAATTCAACGGGTGGGTTAGACGTACTCATGACCGTTCCTTGAAGAGCTGAGTGGTTATTCACGGGAACCAGCAGAGCATGCTCCATGCCATTTTTTTAAAGCGTGGTTTAAGTGGCGGTTTAAATGCTTGGGAAATACCGTGAGCAATTAACTAACTGCACGATTTATAACGAATTGCTCAGTTTTAATCGGCGGCTTTTAAGCGCTGGCGAAACTCGCTGCTGTTTGTTTTCGGTAGCAGCGTGTTGGCTTTTATTGTTGCTGTAACAGCAGTTTTAGTTGTAATTGCTGCGTTCTCAGCACGGCATAAGCAACTGCGAAAAAAGCATTAGGCGACTTTTGTTGGCTGTTCTATGGCGAGCTGGGTGCCGCGTGGGGAGTGACTTGCAGGTTTTCTAGCGAACTATGGTGATGCTGGGTAGGGGGAAATCAGTAGCAGTTTTCCCTGCTCTTCTGTTTATTGCAGTGCTACGTTAGTTGCCTGGTTAAAATACAGGGGAGTGTTGCAGGGTCAGCAATTGAGCAGCAATTATTTGTTCGCTTGGCAGCATTTTTATTGGGTTGTTCGAGTCGTATTAAGTTCGCGCGTTTAAAACATCTTCAGTGTTTGCGCCGCTTCCGGGGCTGTTTAGCTGCCTGGCACAGTTTCTGCTATTTCAATTTGGATTTTAATAACCAGAACCCAAGTTTTAATATTTAGCAGGGGCACGCTTAATGTCACGTTTAACTAAGCAGTGGAGTGCTGAGAAAACCGCAGTGTTAGTGCCGGAGTCAGCGCATTACTTAAAGAAAGTTCTCGCCCAGTCGGTGTCGCAAGCGTGCATCGTCGGTTTGACCGCCAGCCTGCTGGCCGTGGGGGCGCAGGCAGCGGAACCACAAAGCAAAGTGCTGGCGGCGGAAAAAGCTGATCAGGCGGCCGATAGCAACAGCGACAATCAGCTCGATGCCGTGGTGGTAACCGCGCAAAAGCGCACGGAAAAGCTCAAGGATGTGCCCATCCCGATTACCGCCATTTCCGGCACGGCGATCCGCGATAAAAACATCACCACCTCGTCTGATGTGGAACGCTTGGCACCCAACCTCTCGGGCCAGTCCAGCGGCAACACCGGTGGCCGTACCGGCAAGCCACGTTGGTTCTTGCGGGGTATCGGCACCAACGACCCGAACGCTAACCAGGAAGGGCCGTTGTCGGTGTACGTCGACGAAGTGGTAGTGGGTCTACAAGGCGATCAAAACTTCCCGCTCTACGACCTGGAACGCGTCGAAGTCTTGCGTGGCCCGCAGGGCACCTTGTGGGGCAAAAACAACACCGGCGGTGCACTGCATTTCATCTCGAAAAAACCGACGTTTGATAACAACGGTTACGCCCGTTTAGGCGCCGGCAGTTTTGGCCGGCAAACGTTGGAAGCCGCCAGTGGCGGTGGCTTGGTTGACGAAAAGCTCGCCGGCCGCGCGGCGATTTATTACGAGAAGGGCGATGGCTGGGCAAAAAATATCGTCACCGGCGACGATGGCCCGCAGTTGGAAGACTTCAACGGCCGCTTCCAGTTGCTGGCGAATTTCTCCGACCAGCTCGACGGCTTGCTTAACTTGAACGTGCGCAAATACCGCACCGGCAATATCCCCAACTATGTGGTCGGCGCCACCAGCGTTAACAACGTCACCAGGCCCAACCCCAATGGCGGCATCAACCAAGGCGGCAGCACCTATATTCCGCCCTACGGCGATGACCCGGACAACCGCAGCGACTTCTGGAACGGCGATAGCTCGGCGAAAAACAACCTGTTTGCCGGTAGCTTCAAGCTCAACTGGTACCTGGCAGAAAACACCCTGACCTCGATTACCGCGCTGAACTACGGCGACGGCTCCACCGACGCCGAGGCCGGCACGCCCAGCGGCACCACGCTGGACCAGACCAGCACCTTGGGCGATACCTCCTCGCACCAATTCACCCAGGAGCTGCGCTTGAGCTCGGCCCAAGACCAGGCCTTGACCTGGCTGGTCGGCGCCTACTATTACGACCTGACCGCCGACAGCAAAACCAAGTCGATTCGCTACAAGGTCGGCACCACCCAAGAGCAATACAGCCAGAGTTCATGGGACCAGGACGCAAAAAGTTTTGCCATTTTTGGCAACAGCAAATACCGCTTTAACGAGCGTGCAGCACTGACCCTGGGCTTGCGGCAAACCTGGGAGTCCAAAGACATCACCGAAACCACGCTGACCGCCACCGACACCGCTGGCAACCAGAACATCGTGGTCGTGCGCCCAGGCGGCAGCCCCAACTCCGTTACCGGCAGCGGCGTGGTCGCGCCGGCAGAACTGAGCAAAGACGCCAACTGGAACAAGACCACCTGGGATATCACCCCGGAATACTTCATCACCCCGGATGTGATGGTGTACGCGCGGGTCGCCTCGGGTTTCCGCTCCGGTGGGTTTAACCAGTCCATCGTGCGTGGCGACATTATTCAGACCGAACCAGAAACCCTGATCGACTACGAAGTGGGGCTGAAAACCACCTGGCTGGATGGTCGTCTGACGGCTAACGCCAACGCCTTCTACTACGACATCAAAGACCTGCAACTGAACATTCAGCAGCAGGTGCCGGGCACCACCATCACCAGCACCGCCGGCGCGTCTGACGGTAATGTGAAGGGTCTGGAATTCGAAGTAGAGGCGCTGCCGACCGAGTTCTGGCGGGTGTCGTCGAGCCTGGGTTTGCTGCGCGCTGAATACACCAACTTCACCTACAACATCGGTGGCGTGGATCTGGACGCCAGCGGCAACAAGTTCTACCGCACGCCGGAGACCTCATTTCGCCTCGACACCGACTACCGTATTCCTGTTACCGCATTGGGCGGCAGCGTAATTGTTGGCACCGATTGGTCGTACCGCAGCCACATCTACCACAACGCTACGGTGCAGAATGACCCGGTGCAGGAGACTCCGGGCTACTGGATCGGTAATGCGCGGATTAGCTACCAGCCGAATGACAAGGCGTGGCAGGTGTCGGGGTACGTTAATAACTGGACTAATGAGTCGGAGAAGGTGCTGTCGCAGATTGTGACGACCCGTGGGGTGTACCCGACGGGGTATATCGCACCGCGGACGTTTGGCGTGCAGACGACGATTAATTTTTAAGCGGAGTAGGGCGGGTGTGCTGTGCGCACCCGCTTTTGATGTGTGCTTTGGGTACAGAGTTAGTCTTCTTTACCCTGCGTGTTGAACCTTATAGTCCGTGCGTAAGGCGCGAAACCAAATACATAAAAAGCAACAGCGGTGCGCACAGCACACCCTACGAGCCGTGCGCCCCTCCACTCAAAACCTATAGCTATATTCCAAGCGCATTTCATGGCTCTTGGCATCCGAAGCCAGTTGCCCGGCATAGGTCAGTTGCACCTTGCTGCTCTGGCCAACATTCATCTCCACGCTGGTCTCCACAATTGCCGCATTTTTGGCGATCGGCGTGCCTTGGGTGGTAAAGCTCGCGCCGGTTTCACCAAAGGTCATGTCGGCTTCGGGTATCTCGTTGCCAAAGGTGTGTTGCCAGCCCAGGCCACCGCGCACTACCAGGTCGATGTCGTTTTGCAGGTTGATGTTTTGCGCGGCCCGCACACCAACGGTTGAGCTGGTGGTGGATTCGTCGATTTTCGATTCCAGGCTGGCGGCGCCGCCTTTTTCTTTGATGGTGTCGGTTGTGTAGCGGGTGTGGGTCAGGTTGAGGTACGGCTCAACGGTGGTTGCTTTGAGGTCGAGCAGGTAGCCAACTTCGCCGTATACCTGCCAGGTGTTGGCGTCGTAGTCGGCCTTGAGGCGGTCGCTAAAGCCGGTAAAGGCCACGTCGCGGGTGCTGCTGACATCTTGCCAGCTATAGAGCGTGCCGCCGCGCAGGCTTAGGCGGTTTTCTTGGTAACGGGCGTAGGCGCCGAGGTGGTAGGCGTCGACGCTTATGTCGCTGTTGCGTGCGTCCACATCGGCGGAGGTGTGGCTGTAGCCGGTGGTAAAGCCGCCACGCCAGGCCGCACTAAGCGCACGGTCGTAGCCAAACATCATGCCGCTGGTGGAGTGGTCCATGCTGGCGGTGTTGCTGTCGCCGTCGTTGCTGCCCCAGCCGCCAAGGGCGTAGGCCCAGGCCGAGCTGTGTGCGTCATCCGAGCCTTCCAGGGCCAAGGGCATCAGCGGCAGGGGGTTTTGCACGGAGCAGGTACGTTGGCTGGTGGATTGGCAGGTTTGGCGCATGCGCGCGAGCACGGCTTGTTGGGCCATCTGCGAGCTGGTTTGCATGGCCGCTACGCTGCTGGCGAAGGCTTCACCGGAGAGCTGGTCGTAGGCGTTTACCGCTTCTTCGGCGTTCAGGCCGAGGATGGCGTTGTATAGCGTGCCGCCACCGGAGCGTTCTAGCGCACCGCCCACGGCCGCTTGGTTGGGCGTGGTGGCGACGCTGGTCAGCCCGGCGCCGTTGCGGGTCAGGTCAAGGG
>NZ_JBBNAH010000631.1:0-1774 GCF_037994325.1 Pseudomonas sp. | reverse complement strand
ATCTACTACCTGGCCATGATCACCGTGGTGAAGTGCGAGCTGTGGCTGATGCGCGGGCAGACTGAGCTGGCCGGCGACTGGCTATATCGCCTGGCCACCACCTATAGCGGCGAGCAAGCCGCCGCCGCGCCGGAATACAACCCGCAACTGCCGCTGCACATCGAAATGCAGCAAGCAGTGCTGGAGCGTTTGCAAGGCCGACTGCCGGATGCCGAACGCCGCCTGCGCTCGCTGATCGCCCGCGCGCAAAGCGTGGGTGGACAGTTGATGGGCGGCTTTGCCCAAGTGCAACTGACCCTGCTGCTGCTCGACCAAGGCCGCGACCGCGAGGCGCAGCATCAGCTGTTTAGCAGTATGGAGTCGGCCATCGGTGGCGGTTTGTTGCCCTTTAACGAGCTGCTGCAAAAGCGTCCGCAGTGGTTGCGTGAACAACTGCTGCCACGCCCTGGCTGCCCGTTACGGGAAAAACTGCTGAGCGTGTTGCCCGAGGTGGAAGAGCAAGAAGCCGAGGTGATCGACAGTGGCATTCAGGCCGAAGCGCTAAGCGGGCGGGAGTTGGCCGTGCTGAAACTGATCGCGCAAGGCTGCTCCAACCAGGAAATCAGCGAGCAACTGTTTATCTCCCTGCACACGGTAAAAACCCATGCGCGGCATATCAACAGCAAGCTTGGGGTTGAGCGGCGCACCCAGGCGGTGGCTAGAGCCAAGGCGCTTGGGGTTCTGAGGTAGGGTGTGCTGTGCGCACCAAGGCGTAAACGCGGAAATTGCTTGGTGCGCGCAGCACACCCTACGAGATCAAAGCCCTGCACTTGGGGCGCGAGTGTCGTTTGCAGGGTTCGCCAGCAAGCTGGCTTCTACAAGATCTCGCGTCGCTGGCTGCTATGGCGCGGTGAGGTCCAATTTTTTCGCCGCAGGCTTAGCCGCCACCGGCTCCGCCAATTGCCTCTCCACATCCGTTTGAATCGCCACCAACGCTGGCAGCAGGTCATTCATGCTGCCGCGCACTTCGCTGTAGGCATGCTTAGCCGCCAACTCCTGCACCCGCGCCAGTACTTGCGGGCGCACTTGGGCATTCAGATGCACAAAGAGCTCCGGCAGTTGCTTGCTGATTTCCGCCGCATACAGCGCTAAATCCTCGCGGCCAAATTGCTTGGTCAGGCCCAAATAATCCAAGGCACTGGAGGTGAGCATGGCTGCCGCCTCTTTGGTGTCTTGCAAGCCTTGCAGGCGCACGGGGTTGCTTTGTTCGGGTTGCGACAGGGTCATCCAGAATTCGGTGGTAAGGGTGAATAGCACCGCTTGTTGGCGCAGCGAGTAGGTCATCAGCCCCAGCGCTTCGGCGCCATAAGGTTGCTGCACGGCGTGAAAGTCGAAGTACAGGCGCATCAACTCCTTTAGTTGGAACAGCAGCTCGCGCGCCTCGTTTTGCCGCAGTTCCAGCGGCGCGTAAATGTTCAGCTGCGGGCGGAAGTTTTCTTCGCTGACCATGCGTTGGTAAATCGGCCCGGTGAACTCGCCGCTGCGCCGGGGCAGGGCGTTGGCCTGGGTTTTGTCGAGGGTTTGCAGGGCTTCGACCAACTGGTGGTAGTCGCGGCTGCTCCAGGGTTTCTGGATGTCGGGGATTTTCTGCCCCAGATAAAACAGCTCGGCGGCCGGCGCCAGACGGGTAACAACCAACAAAAGGATGGCCAGCGGCCAGAGCAGGCGGCGTGTTAGCTTCATCGACGGGGCGTTCCGGCAGAGGGTTTTTATAGGTATGGGTGCGAGAGTACCC
>NZ_JBBNAH010000630.1:0-17151 GCF_037994325.1 Pseudomonas sp. | reverse complement strand
GAGCCCAGGTACGCAGAGGCTGGGCCGCGCGGTTAGTTAAAACTTCAGGATCAGCGTTTTAAGCGGCGGTCTGCCGTCGCTGGAGGGGAAGTCGGTGGCCGGTGGCATGACCTGCCATTCGCGCACCGGCCGGCCGAGTTTGTCGGCACACCGCAGCACCTGGTCGCGCCAGTCTTCCATGGCCACCTTTGCCAGGTTATTGCAGCAGATCAGCACGCCATCCTCGGCGGTGGTGAGGATCGCCGGCTTGAGCAGGCTTTGGTAATCGCGCAGCAAATCGACGGTGCCAAAGGCACTTTTAGCCCAGGCCGGTGGGTCGAGTAACACCAGGTCGTACTGACGTGGGTCGAGGCGGATATAACTCGGCAGTTTTTGCCCACGGCGTTGGCTGATCGGCAGCCCGGCCAACTGGCGAATGGCGGGGAAGTAGTCGGACTGAATAAATTGCATCGGCGCCAACTCAGGATTTAGCGCGCCGTTTTCCTTGCCCACCGCCAGGTTGCCTTCGGCGAAGTCGAGGTTGCACACCTCACGTGCACCGCCTGCTGCGGCAACCAGGCCAACACCGCAGGTATAGGCAAACAGGTTGAGCACGCTTTTGCCGGCGCTGTGGTTTTTTACCCAGCCGCGTGCGTTGCGCAGATCGAGAAACAGCAGCGGGTCTTGCCCGGCGTGGCGGCCGCGCACGCGGTAGTTCAGGCCCCATTCGTGGCCGATCAAATCTTCCAGTGCGGCAGGTTCGGCTTTGTAAACGGCATCGCTGCGGTCGATGCGAGAGTTAGTGCCGGAGCGGTCGTTGTAGACCAGCAGCAGGTCCAGGCCCAGTTCATCAGTGATCAGGGCGTGGGCGGCCAATAAGGCGTCACGTTCTAGCGGCGTGTGGAAACTTTGCACCAGTAGTTGCGGGCCGTAGCGGTCGATCGTCAGGCCGGAAGCACCTTCCTGGCTGCCATGGAACAGGCGGTAGCAATCGCTGCCTTGGCTGTGCAATTCAGCCAGCAAGGCCTGGCGATTGGCGAGGGCGGCGCGCAGCGCCAGATCGAGGGAAGACATGCGCGACGGCTCGGAAAAAGAAGGGCGCGCAGTTTAACAAGAAAGCTAATGGGGTATGGCGGTGGGAAAGCTCGGATGCAATCAGAGCGGCGTACCTGGATTCCCGCCTACGCGGGAATGACGGAGGTTTTTGTTCAATCCGCCGTCGCCCCCGCGCAGGCGGGGGCCCAGGTGCGCAGATGTCAGATCAAGGCTTCAGGTGCGTTCGAGTGCCAGCGCTACACCCTGGCCGCCGCCGATGCACAAGGTCGCCAGGCCTTTCTTGGCATCACGTTTGATCATTTCGTGCAGCAAGGTCACCAGCACCCGGCAGCCTGATGCGCCGATGGGGTGGCCGATGGCGATAGCGCCGCCGTTGACGTTGACCTTGGCTGCGTCCCAGCCCAGTTCCTTGCCGACCGACAATGCTTGCGCCGCGAACGCTTCATTAGCTTCGATCAGGTCCAGTTGCTCGAGGGTCCAGCCGGCTTTTTCCAGGCAGCGTTTGGTTGCCGATACCGGGCCAATGCCCATGATTGCTGGGTCAACACCGGCGTTGGCATAGGCGGCGATTTTCGCCAGTACCGGCAGGCCCAAGGCCTGTGCTTTTTCCGCGCTCATCAGCAGCACGGCAGCCGCGCCATCGTTAAGGCTAGAGGCATTACCAGCGGTAACGGTGCCGTCTTTTTTGAATGCGGGTTTGAGTTTGGCCAACGATTCGGCAGTGGTGCCGGCGCGCGGCTGCTCATCGGTGGCGAAGGCGATCGGGTCACCTTTGCGCTGCGGGATCAGGATCGGGGTGATCTCGTCGATAAAGCGGCCCGCTTCGATAGCGGCGACGGCTTTCTGTTGCGAGCCGGCAGCAAAGGCGTCCTGCGCCTCACGGCTGATCGCGTACTTATCCACCAAGTTCTCGGCGGTGATGCCCATGTGGTAGTCGTTAAAGGCGTCCCACAGGCCATCGGTGATCATGCTGTCGACCACCTGCGCGTGGCCCATGCGCAGGCCAGTGCGGGCGCCGGGCATTACGTAGGGGGACAGGCTCATATTTTCCTGGCCGCCAGCGATGATGACGTCGGCGTCGCCGCAACGAATGGCTTGCGCGCCCAAGTGCAGGGCTTTGAGGCCCGAGCCGCAGACTTTATTCAGGGTCAGCGCTGGCACTGCCACTGGCAGACCGGCTTTGATTGCCGCCTGGCGCGCGGGGTTTTGCCCGGCGCCGGCAGTCAGCACTTGGCCGAGGATCACTTCATCGACCTGAGCGCCATCAATACCCGACTGTTCGAGCAGTGCGCGAATCACCGCCGCGCCGAGGTCAACAGCAGGAATGCCCGCCAACGAGCCTTGGAAACTGCCGACGGCGGTCCGGGTGGCGGCAACGATTACGACGTCTCTCATGGCGCAGTTCCTCTTCTTCGGGCTTGAATGGTGCGCGGGCACGCCGCGACGGGCGGTTATGGTGGCACAGGGGCTGGGGCGCGGCCACACGCAAGGCTGACTGGTGGGTCAGCGCAGTGGCGGTAAACCCATGCGTTTGCGCGCCCGGTGCAGGGCGCCGGTGCGCACCGCCCACCGCAGCATGGGGGCGCTGCGTTTAACCGCGCTGCGCACCAATAGCCGTTGCCCTTCAGCCATTTCCAGACCAAGCATCTCTGCCGCCCACGGCGGCAACAGGTCTACCCCGGCGCGCATCATCAGTGCGCCAAACGGCTTGGCAATGGTGCTCGGCGCGGGGGCGTTAAACAGCACGTCCATAATCTCGACACTGCGATGGTCGCAGAGCAACTGTGGACGAACCGCGTGCAGGTAGTCGGCCACTTGTTGGCAACTGCGCGGCACATCTGTAGCGCCCAGGCGTTCAGCGATCAGGGCGACTTCGTCGTAGTAACGGTCTTGCTCGCTGAGGGCTAAATCCGCATTGCAATAGCGCAAATGGGCGGCCAGAAAGCTGCTGACTTCGGCGACATGCACCCAGGTCAGCAGCTCGGGATCAAACGCCGCATAAGGCCGGCCATCCTGGGCGGTGCCGGTTACTTGCAGGTGAATGGTGCGCACCTTGTCGATCAGCCAATTGGCGTCTTTGCTCGAGCCGTAGGTGGTGCCGGAAATAAACTGCCCGGTGCGGCGCAGACGGCCGAGCAAATCTTCGCGGAAATTCGAATGGTCCCACACGCCGGCTAATGCCAGTGGATGCAGGGCTTGCAGGAGCAGGGCGCTGATGCCGCCGATCATCATGCTGGTGAAGTCGCCATGCACGCGCCAGCACACCGCGTCCGGGCCAAACAGGCCGGGGTCGCCGGGCGGTTGTTCAAAGTCGATTTGGCCCAGGGCCAGGCCGGTCAGGCTCAGCACCTGGCGTTCGATACGCTGGCGAAGAAATTCCATGGTGAGTTAATCAGTGCTTACGTGGTGAACAAACCCGGCGCAGTGCGCTGCGCCGGGTAAGCGGGGTTAGCGGTTCAGGCGCCCGTCGATCAGGTTATCGACAACGGATGGATCGGCCAGGGTCGAGGTATCACCCAGGCTATCCAATTCGTTGCAGGCAATTTTGCGCAAGATACGCCGCATGATTTTTCCCGAACGGGTTTTCGGCAACCCTGGCGCCCATTGCAGCAGCTCCGGCTTGGCGAAGCTGCCGATTTCCTTGCCCACCAGGGCGAGCAATTCTTTCTGCAGCGCTTCGCTGACTTCAATGCCCTGCATCAGGGTAACAAAGGCATATATGCCCTGGCCTTTAACGTCGTGGGGGTAACCGACCACAGCGGCTTCGGCGACCGCGTCGTGCAGCACCAGGGCGCTTTCCACCTCGGCGGTGCCAATACGGTGGCCGGATACGTTGATCACATCGTCAATCCGCCCGGTGATCCAGTAGTCGCCATCGGCATCGCGGCGCGCGCCATCGCCGGAAAAGTAGTAACCGGGGTAGGGCTTGAAGTAGGTGTCGATCATGCGCTGGTTGTCGCCGTACACACTGCGAATCTGGCTCGGCCAGCTGGCTTTGATCACCAGCACGCCTGAGCCGGCGCCTTCAATTTCCTTGCCTTGTTCATCCAACAGGGCTGGCTGCACGCCAAAGAAGGGCTTGGTTGCCGAACCAGGTTTGAGCACCGTGGCGCCGGGCAGCGGGGTGAGCATGATGCCGCCGGTTTCGGTCTGCCACCAGGTATCGACGATGGGGCAGCGGCACTCGCCGACCACGTTGAAATACCATTCCCAGGCTTCCGGGTTGATCGGCTCGCCGACGCTGCCGAGCAGGCGCAGGCTGGCGCGCGAGGTTTTCTTCACCGGGCCTTCGCCTTCACGCATCAGCGCGCGCAACGCGGTGGGGGCGGTGTAGAAAATGTTTACTTCATGCTTGTCGATCACCTGCCAGAAGCGCGAGCTGTCCGGGTAATTCGGCACGCCTTCGAACACCAAGGTGGTGGCGCCGTTGGCCAGCGGGCCGTAGACGATATAGCTATGGCCGGTGACCCAGCCGACATCGGCGGTGCACCAGTAGATATCGCCGTCGTGGTAATCGAACACGTACTTGTGGGTCATGGCCGCCACTAGCAGGTAGCCGCCGGTGGTATGCAACACGCCCTTGGGTTTGCCAGTTGAACCGGAGGTGTACAGGATAAACAGCGGATCTTCGGCGTCCATTGGCTCGGGCGGGCAATCGCCATCGGCGGCGCTGACGGCTTCGTGGTACCAAAGGTCGCGGCCTTCGTTCCACTGCACATCGCCTTCGGTGCGCTGCACCACGACCACGGTGGACACATCCGGGCAGCTCAGTAGGGCTTTATCGACGTTGGCCTTCAACGGCACGTATTTACCGCCGCGCACGCCTTCATCGGCGGTGATGACGGTGCGGCAATCGGCATCGAGAATGCGGTCACGCAGGGCATCCGGAGAAAAACCGCCAAACACCACCGAATGCACCGCGCCGATGCGCGCGCAGGCGAGCATGGCGTAGGTGGCTTCCGGCACCATGGGCATATAAATGCACACCCGGTCGCCTTTTTCCACGCCGCGGCTTTTCAACACATTGGCCAGACGGCTGACGTGGTGATGGAGCTTTTTATAGGTGATATGGGCTGATTCGCTGGGGTTGTCGCCTTCCCAGATGATGGCCACCTGGTCGCCACGTTTTTCCAAGTGGCGATCAATGCAGTTGTAGCTGACGTTGAGTTTGCCGTCCTTGAACCAGGTGGCGTGCCCCGTGCGCATATCGCCGTGGTATACGCTGCGCCACGGCTGAAACCAATCGAGAAAGGCCTTGGCCTGTTCGCCCCAGAACTGCTCGGGGTCGTCGATGGACTGCTTATACAGACGCTGATAGCCGTCGCTGTCGAGCAAGGCACGCTCGCGCACCGCGTCGGCGACGGGGTGGTCGGAGATCTTGAACATGGCGGAGTCCTTGTTTTTGTTAACCGCTAGTTATGACCGCTGGATGTGGCAAAGGGTGAAGCTAAAGATAGACCGTTAGGGTGCACCGTGGCTGCGGCCGGTTACAACCCCTCGAAATGGTGGACAGCTTCGAGATTCTGGGTCCCCGCCTGCGCGGGGACGACGCAGATATCGAGACGAACACCGTCATTCCCGCGCAGGCGTGAATCCAGCGGGCTGGCGATCCAGATCTTGAAAGGAAATAAAAAAGCCGGCCTTAGCAGGCCGGCTTTTTGTAGAGCGCTAAGCGATTAACCGCGGTGACGACCACGGAAGTAGTCGATCAGGCCTTGGGTGGAGGCATCTTCGGCTGGCTGTTCGTTGCCGCCCGTCAGGCGCTGGTATACGCCTTTGCCCAGCTCTTTACCCAGTTCCACACCCCATTGGTCAAAGGCGTTGATGCCCCAGACCACGCTTTGCACAAACACTTTGTGTTCATACAGCGCCACCAAGGCGCCGAGGCGACGCGGGCTGATGCGCTCCATGGCCAGGGTGTTGCTTGGGCGGTTGCCAGGGATGACTTTGTGCGGCGCCAGGCGCTCGACTTCGTCTTCGGGCAGGCCTTTGCTGCGCAGTTCCGCTTCCGCTTCGGGGCGGGTTTTACCCAGCATCAAGGCTTGGCTCTGCGACAGGCAGTTGGCGTACAGCCATTGGTGGTGGTCGGCCACTGGGTTGTAGCTGACTACCGGCACGATAAAGTCGGCCGGGATCAGTTGGGTGCCTTGGTGCAGCAACTGGTGGTAGGCGTGCTGGCCGTTACAGCCCACGCCACCCCAGATCACCGGGCCGGTTTCGCAGGTGACGGCGCTGCCGTCCTGGCGCACGCTTTTGCCGTTGGATTCCATATCCAACTGCTGCAAGTGCTTGGTGATATTTCGCAGGTAGTGGTCGTACGGCAGGATGGCGTGGCTTTGCGCGCCCCAGAAGTTGCCGTACCACACGCCGAGCAAGGCCAGCAGCACCGGCATATTGCTTTCGAACGGGGCGGTCTGGAAATGCCGGTCCATGCCATAGGCGCCGGACAGCAGTTCTTTGAAGTTGGCCATACCGATGGCCAGTGCGATTGGCAAACCAATAGCCGACCACAGCGAGTAACGCCCACCTACCCAGTCCCACATCGGGAAGATGTTTTCTTCACGAATACCAAAGGCCACAGCGGCCTCGCGGTTACTCGATACGGCAATAAAGTGTTTGTACAGATCGCCTTCCGAGCCACCCTGGGCCAAGTACCAGCTACGGGCCGCTTGGGCGTTTTTCAGGGTTTCCAGGGTGTTGAAAGATTTCGACGAGACGATAAACAGCGTGGTCTCGGCCTTCAGGCCTTCGGACAGTTCATGGAATTCACTGCCATCAATGTTTGCCAGGTAATGGCAACGCACGCCTTGTTGGGCGTAGGGCAGCAGGGCTTCGGAGACCAGTTGCGGGCCGAGGAAGGAGCCACCGATACCGATGTTCACCACGTCGGTGATCGGCTTCTCGGTGTAGCCGCGCCACAGGCCGTTGTGAATGCGGGTGACCAGCTCGGTCATCTGGTTCAGCACGCGGTGTACATCGGGCATCACGTTGACGCCGTTGATGGCCAGGCGATCACCGACCGGACGGCGCAGAGCCGTGTGCAGTGCCGGGCGACCTTCGGAGGCGTTGACCAGATTACCTTCGACCATCTCGGCGATGGCTTCCTTAAGGCCCACTTCTTCGGCCAGCTTGACCAGCAGGTCGCGGGTTTCGCTGGTGATCAGGTTTTTCGAATAGTCGAGAAACAGGCCGCAGCTGCTCAGGGTGAATTCACTGAAGCGCTGGTCATTGGAGTTGAAGGCTTCGCGCATGCTGAAGTCTTGCATGGCTTCGCGGTGCTGGCGTAAGGCCTGCCAGGCCGGCAAGGAGGTAACGTCGAGGGGATGTTGGTAGTACGCCATAGCCTGCAAATTCCTTCTGACTAACGTGAGAAACCTATGACCATTAAAAAGCCCGGACGGCTCCGGGCTTTCATCTTAGCGGGTAACAAGGCTTTTAGCGGCTTTCATGCCAAGGGCAGGTGAAAGCGCTGAGTCTGTTCTGCGGCGAATGATAGCCGGCCGCCTAAGCGACTTGAACAGGTATGGCATCGCTGGTGTGACTGAGTTCATTACCCGGTGCCATATAAAGCATTTTCGGTTTGAAATTCAGCAGTTCGGCTTCGCTGTAATGGGCGTAAGCGCAGATGATCACGCGGTGGCCGACCCGGGCTTTATGCGCCGCCGCGCCATTGACCGAGATAATCCGCGAGCCTTCTTCACCACGGATGGCGTAGGTGGTGAAGCGCTCGCCGTTGTCGACGTTATAGATCTGAATCTGTTCGTACTCGCGGATGCCGGCCAGGTCCAACCACTCGCCGTCGATGGCGCAGGAGCCCTCGTAGTCGAGCACAGCGTGGGTGACTTCGGCACGGTGCAGTTTGGCCTTGAGCATAATGGCGTGCATGGCAGGTGTTCCTTTGGCTCGTTTCTTATTAGGGGGGCTTACGCGCCTTCGGGCAGGTCGAAGGCGAGGTTGTCGATCAAGCGGGTGGTGCCGACAAAGGCAGCAACCAGAATCACCAGATGACGGTCTTCGCCGCTAGCCGGGCGCAGGTTGTCGGCGCGGCGTACTTCCAGGTAGTCCATACGAAAACCGGCCGCTTGCAGTTGCTGCTGACCTTGCGTGATCAGGGCGGCGAAGTCGCGGCTGCCGGCTTTGATGGCGGCGGCCATTTGTTGCAAGCAGTGGTAGATCGCCGGGGCGCTGGCGCGTTGGGCTTCGTCCAAATAACCGTTGCGCGAAGACAGGGCCAGGCCGTCTTCGGCACGCACGGTGGGCTCGCCAATGATCTGAATGGGCATATTCAGGTCGCGCACCAGGGTGCGAATCACGGCCAACTGCTGGTAGTCCTTTTGGCCAAACACGGCGATATCCGGCTGCACCATCTGGAACAGCTTGGTAACCACCGTCGACACACCATCGAAATGCCCCGGGCGGCTACCGCCACACAAGCCCTCGGACACACCCGAGACATGGACGATGGTTTGCGCGGCCATGCCGTCGGGGTACATCTCTTCAACGCTGGGGGCGAACAGCAGTTGGCAGCCGGCTTCGATCAAACGCTGTTTGTCCGCCGCCAGGGTGCGCGGGTAGCTGGCCAGGTCTTCCTTGGGGCCGAACTGCAGCGGGTTGACGAAAATACTGGCCACCACGAAGTCGACCCGTTGCGCGGCTTTTTCCACCAGCGCGGCATGGCCGGCGTGCAGATTGCCCATGGTTGGCACCAGGCCGATATCTTTGCCCTCGGCACGCGCTTGGGCGACAGCAGCGCGTAACTCGCGGACGGTGGTAACCGTGTTCATGCAGAGAATCCGTGTTCAGCGCCAGGGAAGGAGACATCTTTGACCGCCGCGACGTAGGCGCGGATGGCGCCTTCGATGCTGCTCTGGCCGTCCATAAAGTTCTTCACGAACTTGGGCATGCGGCCGCTGAGCGACAGGCCGAGCATGTCGTGCAGCACCAGTACCTGGCCGTCGGTGGCGTTACCGGCGCCAATGCCGATGACCGGGATTTTCACCGCATCGGTGATTTCCGCCGCCAACTCGCTGGGTACACATTCGAGCAGCAGCATGGCCGCGCCGGCTTGTTCCAGGGCGATGGCGTCGCTGCGCAGCTGACGCGCCTGGGCTTCGTTACGGCCCTGCACTTTATAACCACCGAGCACGTTTACCGATTGCGGCGTAAGGCCCATATGGATGCAGGTTGGCACGCCGTTTTCGGCCAAGCGCCGGACGATTTCAGTGAGAGAGGCGCCGCCTTCGAGCTTGACCATATGGGCGCCGGCCTGCATCACTGCAGCGCTGTTGACCAAGGCTTGTTCAAGGGTGGCGTAGGCCATAAAGGGCAGGTCGGTAACAATAAACGCCCCCCGATTGCCGCGTTTAACGCTAGCGGTGTGGTAGGCCATGTCTGCGGTGGTAACAGGCAGGGTGCTGTCATGGCCTTGCGTGACCATGCCCAGGGAATCACCCACCAGCAAGACCTCCACGCCAGCATTGGCGGCAACGCAAGCAAAGGTGGCGTCGTAGGCAGTGAGCATGGCGATTTTTTCGCCTTTTTGATTCAGCTCTTGCAGGGTGCTCAGGGTAACGTCAGGCATCATATTGGTCCTCTTAGAGCCTCGCGCGCACCGGCGCGGGGCAACGGGACGCCTATAGTCGTGATGCGAAAGGGCGAAGTCAATTGCAGGTGTTACCGACTTGTTACTGGCGTTACCGCCAATGCCGATTTTGTAGTTTTACTACCTGAGGCCAGCAACGGTGCCGCTTACGGCGATACCGGCAGTTGTTCCAGGCCTTCGAATGGACAGGCCAGGAGCAGGTCGCTGAGCAGACGGCCGTCAGCCAGGCGCAGGTTGGGGGCGAGTTCGGCCAATGGGTAGAGGACAAACGGCCGGGCGTGCATATGGTAGTGCGGCACTTGCAGGCGCGGCTCGTTCAGCAGGTGGTTGCCGAACAGCAGAATGTCCAAGTCGAGGGTGCGTGGGCCCCAGCGTTCGTCTTTACGTTCACGGCCCTGGTTTAGCTCGATGGCTTGTAAGGCGTCGAGCAATTGCAGCGGCTCTAGGGTGGTATCCAGCGCGGCCACGGCATTGACATAGCGCGGCTGGTCGGCAGGGCCGAGCGGATCGCTGATATAGAAAGAAGAGGCCTGTACCAGCGTGGTGCAGGGCAACTGCGCCAGCGCCGCCAGGGCGCCGCGCAGTTGCTGTAACGGCTCGGCCAGATTGCTGCCCAGGCCGATATACACCCGTTCCATCAGTCTTGTGCCGCGCTCGGCGCTGCGGGCCCGCGTTTACGGTTGCCACCCCGACGGCGCTTGCGCGGTGCGGCGCCGGATTCTTCCGGGTTAGCCGCCAGCTCACGAATCATGGTGCGGCGTTCGCTATCGGTGCTGTCTTGGTAGTCGGTCCACCAATCGCCCAGGCCATTGGTTTGCTCGCCAGCGCTTTCACGCAGCAGCAGGAAGTCGTAACCGGCACGGAAGCGCGGGTTTTCCAGCAACAGGTCGGAGCGCTTGCCACTGCGACGCGGTAGGCGTTCCTGCATGTCCCAGATTTCCCGGATGGGGATGGTGAAGCGCTTAGGCACGGCGATGCGTTGGCACTGCTCGGCGATCAGTTCGTGGGCGGCTTCTTGCATCGCTGGAATCGGCGGCATGCCACGGTCTTGCAACTTGATCACGCGGGCCGGAAGGGCTGGCCAGAGCAGGGCAGCGAAGAGGAATGCCGGGGTTACCGGTTTGCCGTCTTCGATACGCTGGTCGGTGTTGATCAACGCCTGGCTGATCAGGTTGTAGGTGTACTCCGGGCTTGCCTTGAGCGCGGCAGCGCTGGCCGGGAACAGCGGTTCGAACAGGTCGTACTCAAGCAACAATTCAAAAGTGTGCTCGGCGTAACCAGAGAGGAACAGCTTGAGCACTTCGTCGAACAGGCGTGCCGAGGGAATATCTTTGAGCATCTTGGCCAGGCGCGGAATCGGCTCGGCGCTGTGGCTTTCTATATCGAAGTCGAGCTTGGCGGCAAAGCGCACGGCGCGCAGCATGCGCACGGGGTCTTCGAGGTAACGTTTTTCCGGGTCGCCAATCAGGCGCACTAAGCGGTTGCGGATGTCGTGCATGCCACGGGCGTAATCGAGAATGCGCTCGCCGGTAACGTCGAAGTACAGGGCATTGATGGTGAAGTCGCGGCGCTGGGCGTCGTCCTCCAGGCTGCCGTAGACGTTGTCGCGCAAGATACGGCCGCTTTCGTTACGCGAAGACTGGTTGCTGTCTTCGTCTTCTTCGCTCACCGGGTGGTTAGCGCGGAAGGTGGCGACTTCGATGATTTCGCGGCCGAAATGCACATGCACCAGCTTAAAACGGCGGCCAATCACCCGCGCATTGCGGAACTCGGCACGCACTTGTTCGGGGGTGGCGCTGGTGGCGACGTCGAAGTCTTTGGGCTCGATATCCAGCAGCAGATCGCGTACGCAACCGCCGACTAAATAGGCCTGATACCCAGCATTTTGCAGGCGCTCAACAATGCTGACGGCATAGCGGCTGATATGCGCGCGGCGCAATGGGTGCTGGTGACTGGTCACCACTTCGGGGGTGCTGCGCTGATGCTTAGGGCGGCGCAGGGGAGAGCGTAGGGACTGGAACAGCTTTTTCAGCATGGGATGCACTGTTTGACTGGATGACCGGTCAGAATTGGAAATGACCGCATGATGGCTGCGGATTCTAGCATTGTGTCGGGGGATGGTGTAGGACGCGTAGCAAGAGGGCTTTAGCCAGGGTACAGGTAGGGCGTTTCGCAAGGTCGGTAACAGCTGAGGAGGTCGCGCGAGGTTGTCGTAACGAAGGGGGCGTGTAGCGAAGGGACTGTAGTGAAAGCTACTGGGGGAGCCGAAGCTCCCCCCCAAGTAGGTGCGTGCTTTATTTTTATTATTAGGTCGGGCTTGTTGTTTTTGTTTGTTGACCCGTTCCGTCGGCCTAGTGGCGTCAGGAAAAAACCTCCAATTCGGAGGTTAATGGCAAACGGATTGCTTTGGATGCTGATGTAGCCATGATCTTGCGATCCAACCAGTTCGGGCTCTGCCTAGTAGCAGTTTTGTTGTTCTCAGCCTGGTCGCGGGGCGAACCCCAAAAGCCATTCCTCTCCAAAAGAATCAGTTAGCTGCGCCTCCCGCGATTTTGTTTTTGTTGTGCTGGAGTCGGTACGTCTTATTTTTATTGTCTTTGGTCGTGCTTGTTATTGTTGTTGTACCAAACATATAGCATGTGCCGTGCCAGTTTTTGTGAATCCTTTAAAAACAAGGGCTTAGCTGTATTGGGTGTGTCATTGCTGGCACAAAAAAGCCGGGTTTCCGTTACCGTTAAACCCGGCTTTGTTACGCGATATTAGGGGCGGTAACAAAGTGTGCCGACGGTGCGCACACATTTGTTGTTACCGGCACGCTGTCAACCCTCCAGCGCCGCGCCGGTTTTGCGCCGAGGAATGCCTAGGCGTTGGCGACGTTCCCACAGGCATTTGCGGCTGATGCCCAATTTGCGCGCCAGCTCGGTTTCGGTCATGTGGTCTTGGTGTTCGAGGACAAAGTGCTGGAAGTAGTCTTCCAGAGATAAATCTTCGGTCGGCTCGTGGGCGTTGTTACTGCTATGGGCCATGGGTGCGCCGAGAAAGTCGCCGTCTTCCAGGTCGTCCAGTTCGATATCAATGCCCAGCAGCTCGGCAGAAATCTCCGAGCCTTCGCACAAGATCACCGCGCGCTCGATGGCGTTTTCCAGCTCTCTTACGTTACCTGGCCAGGTGTAGTGGCGGATGGCTTGTTCGGCATCAGGAGCGAAACGCAGGTCAGTGCGGCCCATTTTGCTCGACTGGCGAACCAGGAACAGCGCGGCAATTTCGCTGACATCGGCGCCACGTTCGCGTAACGCTGGCAGCTTCAGGGCAATTACGTGCAGACGGTAGAACAAGTCCTCACGGAATTGGCCGGTTTTAGCCAGGGTTTTCAGGTCGCGGTGGGTAGCTGCGATCAGGCGCACATCCACCTTCTGCGATTGCACCGAGCCGACACGGCGAATTTCGCCTTCCTGCAATACGCGCAGCAAACGCGCCTGGGCTTCCAGGGGCAGCTCGCCGATTTCATCAAGGAACAGCGTGCCGCCATCGGCGGCTTCAACCAGACCGGCACGGCCAGCGCTGGCGCCGGTGAATGCACCTTTTTCGTGGCCGAACAGTTCGGACTCGATCAGGGTTTCCGGAATCGCCGCACAGTTCACCGAAATCATCGGGGCTTTAGCGCGTTTGGACAGGTTGTGCAGGGCGCGGGCCACCAGTTCTTTACCGGTACCGGATTCGCCTTGAATCAGTACGGTGGAATCGGTGGGGGCCACTTTGCGGATTTTGCTGTACAGCTCCTGCATGGAGGGGCTGGTGCCGATGATGCCGATTTCGCCGTTACTGTTACCGGCGGCGGGTTTGTCACCGGCGCGGCTGCCATTGCTGGTGCTGGCGGCGGGAGCCGGTTTGTTGTCTTGGCGGTCACGCAGAATGCGCGCGACGGCCTGGAGCATTTCGTCGTGGTCAAAGGGCTTGGCGATGTAATCGACCGCGCCCATTTTCATGGAGTCGACCGCCGAGCGCAGGCTGGCATAGCTGGTCATGATCAGCACCGGAATGCCCTGGCCAAGCTTGATCAGCTCGGTACCCGGGGCACCCGGCAGACGCAGATCGCTGACGATCAGGTCAAAGCTGGGAATACTGAAACGCTCTTGCGCCTCTTGTACGGAGCCGGCTTCGCTGACTTCGTATTGGTTGCGCTCCAACAGGCGGCGCAGGGCAGAGCGGATAATGGTCTCGTCTTCGACGATCAGAATATGGGGCATGAATTCAGCTCTCTCGACGATCTCTGGTCACTACGGACGTCGCTTCGACATGTCGCGGTAACGTTACCCGAATCCGGGTTCCGCGTTGTAGCTCCGGGTCTGCCGGGCTGTCGATTGTAATTTGGCCATAATGCTCTTCCACGATGGAATAGACCAGCGCGAGGCCCAGGCCGGTTCCTTCACCAGGATCCTTGGTAGTAAAGAAGGGTTCAAACAAGCGGTCCATGATCGCTTTGGGAATGCCGGTGCCTTCATCTTCGACGATTAAATCCACCGTCTGTTCGCTGGCTTCACTCTTCACGCGGATGGCACCGCGCGCTGGCGAAGCGTCACGGGCGTTGGACAGCAGGTTGATCAGCACTTGCGCCAAGCGCTGCGGATCGCCCACAGCCCAATGGTCCGGGTCGCACAGGTTGAAAAACTGCACCTCAATGCTACGCCGGTTCAAGGCCAGCAGACCGATGGCATCCTGTGCCACTTCGGCCAAACACACTGGCTCTTCCGGCTGCTGACGGGCGCCGGCATGGGCAAAGCTCATCAGCGACTGGACGATGCGCGATACCCGTTTGGTCTGTTCGATGATCTGGCTGCTGATTTCCGCCAGCTCCGGATCGGTTTCCCGTTCTTCGCGCAGGTTTTGCGCCAGGCAGGCAATGCCGGTAATCGGGTTGCCAATTTCATGGGCCACACCGGCGGCCAAACGACCAATGCTGGCCAGGCGTTCGGAGTGCACCAGTTTGTCTTCGAGCATTTGTGTTTCGGTGAGGTCTTCGACCAGTAACACCAGGCCGGTGTTACCGGGCGCCAGGGGCTCGTCGATGGCCGCTTTGTGCAGGTTCAGCCAGCGGATCTGCCCATCCAGGGCCAGGCGTTGTTTGTGCTGGTGCTCGTCGGGCAGGTTGATAAAGCCCTCGAGCAGCGCCTTCCACGGCTCGCCGATGGCCGACAGCCGCGAGCCCACGACGCGGTGGGCGGCAATGCCGGTGAGGTCTTCCATGGCCCGGTTCCACATCAGAATTTCCTGGTCCTTGGCCAGTGAGCACACGCCCATCGGCAATTCTTGCAGGGTCTGACGGTGATAGCGGCGCAGGGCGTCGAGCTCGGCGGCCAGGCCGGTGAGGCGTGAGTGGTAGTCTTCCAGGCGGTTTTCGATGAAATGGATGTCTTCGGTGACATAACTTTCGCTGCCGGATTTATACGGCAGGAAGGTTTCGACAATATCCTGCGCCACGCTCGGCCCCATCAAACCGGAGAGGTTGGCTTCAATGCGGTCACGCAGGCGGCGCAGGGCGTAGGGGCGGTTTTCATCGAACGGTAGATGCAGGTCGCGCAGTGCCTGTTCCACTTCGCGCTGCGCCGTTTTGGCGCCCAGTGGCTTGGCCAGTTGGGTGGCGAATTCCTGGGGCGAGGTGGCCAGCAATTCGCGCCGTTGCGGACGCCGGACGTTATCCACCGCGCAGGCTTCGGCGGCGCTTTCTTCTTCCGGGCTGGACTCGGTAAACAGCGACACCAAGGTAAACACCAACACGTTGGCGGCCAGCGAGGCGATGGCGGCCAGGTGCCAACTGGTGTCGTCGAGCACATAGACAAAGTTGAACAGCGGAATGTAGATGCCCTGCACGTTACCAATCAGCGGTAACAGCATGCTCGCGGTCCACACCGAAATGCCCACCAGCAGCCCGGCGATAAAACCTTTGCGGTTGGCGGTCGGCCAATACAGCACCGACAACACGCCTGGCAAAAATTGCAGAGTGGCAACAAAGGCGACGATGCCGAGGTTGGCCAGATCCTGCTCGGCGCCCAGTAATAGATAGAAGCCGTACCCTGCAGCGATGATGGCGATGATCAGCGCGCGGCGCGTCCATTTCAGCCAGCGGTAGATATTGCCTTGGGCTGGCGGCTGATACAGCGGTAACACCAAGTGGTTAAGCGCCATGCCCGACAGCGCCAGGGTGGTGACGATGATCAGACCGCTGGACGCCGATAGCCCGCCGACATAGGCCAGCAGCGCCAGGGTGTCGTTGTTCACCGCAATGCCGATGCCGAGGGTGAAGTATTCCGGGTTGGTGGTGGCGCCCAGTTTCAGCCCGGCCCAGAGAATCAGCGGTACGGTCAGGCTGAGTATCAGCAGAAACAGCGGCAGACCCCAACTGGCGCTGACCATGGCGCGTGGGTTGAGGTTTTCGGTAAAGGTCATGTGATACATGTGCGGCATGACGATCGCCGAGGCGAAGAAGATCAGCAGCAGCGTGCGCCACGGCCCTTCCTGCAAGGGCGTGTGCAGGGCAGCGAGGGTGGCCTGATTTTGCAGCAGCCACACTTCCAGTTCATGGGGGCCGCCGAATACGCCATATAGGGCATACAGCGCGATACCACCGAGGGCGACCATTTTTACGATCGACTCAAAGGCGATGGCAAACACCAACCCTTCGTTTTTGCCACGGGTGGCGATATGCCGGGCGCCAAACAAAATGGTGAACAGGGTGATCAGTGCGCAATAACTCAGCGCCACCCGCTCATGCACCGGCTCGCGGGTAAGGATGCCGATGGAGTCGGCCACCGCCTGAAATTGCAGGGCCAGCAGCGGTAACACGCCGATCAGCATAAATAAGGTGGTCAGCGCGCCAGCCCAGGTGCTGCGAAAGCGGAAGGCAAACAGGTCGGCCAGCGACGACAGCTGGTAGGTGCGGGTAATGCGCAAGATGGGGTAGAGCAGCACCGGCGCCAACAGAAACGCCCCGGACACCCCGAGATAGCTGGCGAGGAAGCCAAAGCCATACTGGTAAGCCAGGCCAACCGTGCCATAAAAGGCCCAGGCGCTGGCATATACGCCGAGGGACAGGGTGTAGGTCAGCGGATGGGTCACGATCCAGCGCGGAATAATGCCGCGCTCACTGATCCAGGCCACGCCGAACAGTACAAGGAGATAGGCAGCGCTGATCAGAATCAGCTGACTCAGGCTAAAGCTCGTCAGCATCACGTCCGCTCTGCAGGATAAAGGTCACCACGATAAGGATCAGCCACAGCAGGTACGGTCGGTACCAGGCCCCGGTCGGATCGATCCACCAGTCCATGATGGCGGGGGAGAAGAGGTAAATCCCCACCACCAGAAGTAAGACCAATCGGTAGATGTACATGCCGTCTCTCGTGTTTGGAGTGCGGCGATGGTAACGGAATGGCAATGAAGGCTGGAAGTGTTGGTGGTAACGATGCATAAGCGCAGGAGTTGTGTTTGCAGGAGCCCTCACCCCTAGCCCCTCTCCCGCA
>NZ_JBBNAH010000629.1:0-1023 GCF_037994325.1 Pseudomonas sp. | reverse complement strand
GCCGCACCGCGCGAAACCGTCGTATGAGGGTGTTGATCGTCACTGACGCCTGGGCACCGCAGGTCAATGGCGTGGTCACCAGCTTGCAAGCCTTGATTGCAGAGCTGCGTGGCCTTGGCCACTTGGTCAAACTGCTGTCGCCCAGCGACTTTCGCCATGTGCCGTGCCCGACCTATCCAGAGATTCCACTGGTGTGGGATTTATGGAATGTCGGCGCGGCCATTCGCAACTTTCGTCCCGACTGCGTGCACCTGGCTACCGAAGGCCCGCTGGGCTGGACCGCGCGACGCTGGCTAAATAAACGTGGCCTAGCGTTCTCCAGCGCCATTCACACACGCTTCCCTGAGTATGTGCACACCCGCTGGCCGCGTATTCCGTTGAGTTGGGGTTATGCCTACTTGCGCCGTTTCCATCGGCCGAGTCAGGCGGTGCTGGTTACCACCGAGCGCTTACGCAGCGAGTTTCAGGGCTGGGGTTTGCAGCGCTTGAGCTTATGGCGCAAGGGTGTGGACTTGGCGCGCTTTCACGCAACTACACAGATACCCAAGCGGCTGGTGTTTCTCTACGTTGGCCGTGTGGCGCCGGAAAAGAACCTGGAAGCGTTTTTGCGCCTGGACTTGCCGGGAGAAAAACACGTGGTCGGCGATGGTCCGCAACGGGCCGAGCTGGAGGCGCGTTATTCGCAGGTACGCTTTCTCGGCTATCAACATGGCCAAGCCCTGGCGCAGGCCTATAGCGAGGCGAGCGTGTTGGTGTTTCCCTCGCATACCGACACCTATGGCCTGGTGATGCTTGAGGCGCTGGCCTGCGGTACACCGGTGGCAGCGTTTCCGGTGCCGGGGCCTTTGGATGTGTTGCAGCAGGGCGTGACCGGGGTGATGGACGAAGACTTGCGCGCTGCCTGCTTGGCGGCGCTGAGCCTCGACCGCCAGCGCTGCGCGCAGGAAGTAGCCAAGCTGTCTTGGCGGGCATCGGCGTTGGAGTTTTTGGCGCAGCAGCCGTTGTTGGATGGGGGGATGGTGG
>NZ_JBBNAH010000628.1:0-11028 GCF_037994325.1 Pseudomonas sp. | reverse complement strand
GCCTTAGCACCCGCGAGCTGACTGCACTGGTCAACCGCGACGAAGGCATCATCCTCGATGTACGCAACAACAAAGATTTCGCCGCTGGCCATATCGTCGGCGCGCTGAATATTCCCTACGACAAAGTCGCCAGTCGCGTTGCCGAACTGGAAAAGCACAAAGCGAAAACCATCATTGTGGTCGACGCCCTGGGCCAACAAGCCGGTGCCGTCGCTCGTGATCTGAAAAAACTCGGCTTCAACGCCGCCAAGCTATCTGGCGGTATGTCCAGCTGGCGCGGCGAAAGCCTGCCAGTGGTGAAGTGATATGCCAGCTGTAGTTGTGTACTCCAGCGCATGGTGCCCGTACTGCATCCGCGCCAAACAATTGCTCGCCAACAAAGGCGTGGCGTTTGAGGAAATCAGCGTCGATGGTAAGCCCGACGTGCGCGCTGAAATGACCCGCAAAGCCCACGCTACTTCGGTGCCGCAAATCTGGATCGGCACCACCCACGTGGGTGGCTGCGATGACCTTTATGCCCTGGAACGCGCCGGCAAGTTGGACGCGCTGCTCAAGGCCTAAGTTTTTAAGCACTGACTTAGTTTTCAACACTTAACGATAAGAAGGTTTTTGCTCATGACTGACCAAGTGACCAACGAAGCTGCCGCTCAAGGCGCTGAAAATCCGCAATTCTCCCTGCAACGCATCTACGTGCGTGACCTGTCGTTCGAAGCGCCGAAAAGCCCGGAAATCTTCCGTCAGGAGTGGGCACCGAGCGTAGCCATGGACCTCAACACCCGTCAGAAAGCTCTGGAAGGCGACTTCCATGAAGTGGTTCTGACCCTGTCGGTTACCGTGAAAACCGGCGAAGAAACCGCTTTTATCGCCGAAGTGCAGCAGGCCGGTATCTTCCTGATCAAGGGCCTGGACGCCGCGTCCATGAGCCACACCTTGGGTGCGTTCTGCCCGAACATCCTGTTCCCGTACGCACGCGAAACCTTGGACAGCCTGGTAGTTCGTGGCTCGTTTCCAGCGCTTATGCTGGCGCCGGTGAACTTCGACGCCCTGTACGCCCAGGAACTGGCGCGTATGCAAGCCGAAGGCGCGGGCGCTGCCCAGCACTAAGGTTTGTGGCAATAAAAAAGGCGCCCCGTGGGGCGCCTTTTTTTGTGTCGTTTTCGGCCTACTCGTCGCCAGCGGCGAAGTCGTAGTCCATCGACTGGCTTGGGCCCTGCAGGTAGTAGCCCTGGATGTAGTTCACCCCGGCTTGCCACAAGGTGGCCAATACGCTGGCGCTTTCCACGAACGGCACGATGGTTAGCTTGGCTTGCGCGTGCAGGCTGCTAAGCAGTGTTTTCAGGGCTTCCTGAGCGTCGGCGGTGGTCAGGTCTTGGGAGAACGAGCCATCAACCTTCACGAAATCGACGTTCAGGTGCTTGAGGGTATTGAACGGGTTGAGCGCACAACCGAACTGGCTAAGCGCAACTTTGCAATGCAGCTCCGCCAGCCCTTGGGTCAGGGCCTTGGCCTGTTTCAGGTAGGTGGTGGCATCTGGCTCACTGAGCTGGAAGGCCAGCGCGTCAGACGGCAGACGGGCGGCCTTAAGCGCCACACTCAGCCATGGCAACAGCGTTTGGTCTTGCACGCTGGCGCTCGACAGATGCACGAACAGGCAGGTGTTGTGGCCCTTGGAACGGTGGTCGGCGAGTAGCTTGATCGAGTTGAGGATGACCCAGCGATCAATCTTCTCGGCCATTCCTGCATCGCGCGCAGCTTCAAGGAATTCGCCTGGCGGCACTTCAACGCCTTGCGGACTAAGCAGGCGCAGCAACACTTCGTAATGTTCGCTGCTGTCGCCGCGCAGGCTGATGATCGGCTGGAACAGCAGGCGGAAACTGTTGTTTTCCAGGGCCTGCTGCACCATGGCGACAATGCTGCCGCGGTTAGCCGCAGCAGCCAATTCCTGGGCCGGGTTGTACAGTTTGATGGCGTTGCCATCGCCCAATTCGTCGGCGCAGCGGTGTGCGCGGTCGACCACTTCTTGGGCGTTCGGGGTTTTCTCGTTGAGACCGGCTACACCGATGGACAAGCTGGTCTGCACCGTACGGCCGCTGACGTCGAACATATGCCCTTCGACTTTCTTCAGCAGTGCCGCCAGTTCGCCTTGCGCTTGCTCCGGGTTTTTACCCGGTTGCAGCACGGCAAATACGTCGTCACCGAAGCGCGCCAGTTGCGCGTCATCATCGAAGTGTTGGCGCAGCAAGTTGGCCAGGTCAGTGAGCAACAGGTCGATGCCCGCCAAGCCGGTTTCGGCCAGCAGGTTGCTGTAGCGGTCGACGCGGATATAACTCAGCGTTGCCGGCTGGCCGGCGTTTACCGCTCGCTCTGCGGCACCATCCATCAACTCAAGGAAGTGGCTGCGGTTGAACAGGCCGGTGACCAGGTCTTGGCTGCTGATTTCCCGCAGCTTTTCTTCCAGCTCGGCATTGCCGGTTTCAGCGCGAATGACCACCTGAATACACGGCTCACTGTCGTAAGTGGCCGGCGAAAAACTCATGCGTGCCTGGAAGGTCTGGCCATTGGCTTTGACGCCACTGCAAGTCAGTTCGGCGTTGCCTTCAGCATTCTGGTAGTTCTTCAGGAAATCTTTGAAGTTGGCGTGATCACAACCGGCGATCAGATCGATCATCGGCATGCCTTCGAGCTCATCGGCATCTTCGTAATCGAACAGCTTCAGGTAGGCGCGGTTGGCATAAATATGCATGCCTTCATGCACGTAGGTGATGGCGTCCACCGAGCTGTCGAGCAGCAACTGGCAGCGCTTCTCGGCTTCACGCAGGGCAATCTCGGCGACGCGACGGCCGCGGCGCTCTTCGAGGTTGGCCAGCTCACGGTTGGCGACCAGGATCAGACGCTCGTCTTCGCCTTGCGGCAACGCGTCCTGCGCACCCAAGGCCAGGGCCTCGGTGATGGCGTCCGGGTCGTTGTCGGCGGTGAGCTGAATCAACGGAATATCTTTGGCCTGACGACGGATCGCATTGATCGCTTCGCCGGGATCGAGGTTTTCACTGCTGGGGGCGGCGATCAGCAAATCCCAGCTTTGCTGCAGGGCCGTTGCCAAGTCGTCACTTGAGGTCAGCCGATGTACGCGCGTGGCGCGACCGGCATTGCGGAACAGGCTGACGAGACGCTCGGCCTCGTTCTGCGAGTCCTCGAGAATCAGCAGCCGGATGGTTTTCTTTTCGATGGCCATGGCGTGTGCTTAGACTGCGCCGAACGGGCGCGAAAAGGCGACAAAAGGGGGTGTGCGGGGCAATCTACAGTGACTTCCAAAGTGAGTCAAAGTCTTCCTCGCCGCTCGCGCTCTGGTTCTTCTGCGGTGTGACCGGCTTCCCTTGTTCAGGGGGTGTTTGCTCTACAACGCGGTACTCGAACTGGTTGAAACTGCCGGTGCTGGTCTGCTTGCGGCTGAGCACGGCGCGACGTTCATCGCCGCTGATATTGATCTGCACTTTGTTGCCTTCCTGGAACGGCAGGCGCGCGGTGATCACGGTGGCCGGGCGCGAGATCGCGCTGATTTCCGGCAGCAGCAAGGCGCGTAGGTATTGGCTGTGTTGATCAGCTTTGCGCAGCAGTTGCAGACCACAGGGCTGGGCGTGGGGCGCGATCAGTTCGATGCCCATCTGCGTACCACCGCCACGCACCTGGCGAATCCAGCGCACCAGCGCAACGCTCCAGCTTTGCTCTGGGGAGTCCTGTACGCCAAGTAGTTCGCCGGCTTGCAGTTGGCTGGGCACGTCTTTTGGCCAGCTCAGGCAGTAACCGCCGGGGCTGTGGTTGACGATGGCAAGCTCGAAGGTGGGGTAGTTGCTTTCGGCCTGGCCCTTGTCGGCATTTGCCTCGTCGGTCGGTCGTTGGTACTGAATTTCTTCGTGCGGCAGGTTGCCGTTCCAATCCATGGTGGATTGCGCGTCGAAGGCATTGCGCCAGATATCTTTGGCGTCAGCATTGACCGCTTGGAACTTGGCTGTTTGCCGTTCCTCCGGACGCTTGAGCACTTCGTTGAACGGTTTGTTGCCGGCCAGGAAAAAGTGCAGAGCGCTCATGCCCAGGCACAGGGTCAGGCTGCCGTGGCCCGCATTGCGTTGAAAGGTACGTTCGGCAATATCACCCCACGCGGAGCTCAGGTGCTGCAGCAGGTCGATGCTCATGCCTTCGGGAATGAGCAGGCGCGATTGACTGATATTTTCCGGCGGCAGCATCAAGTGTTCTTTGATGGCATCTACCAGCGGCTGCGGGTCGATCCCCAGCAGGCTTTGTAGCTCGTTTTCCTGAAACAGCGACTTGTAGCGCGGCGGCCCGTCAACCTGAGATGGAATGCCAAACAGGCTGCCCGGTTCATCAGCCGCTTGCAGGTGCACCAACGAACTCCATGCGCCCAGCACCTCCGCCAGCTTGGCGATACCGCTTTGACGCATTTGGTTGGTCCGCGCGCAGCCAATCAGCAGGGCGATCAGGTAGGTCTGTTCAACACTCAGGCCTTTGGTGTGCAGCGCCATATCGTCGCGCACCACGATGGTTTGCAGCGCGCTGTTCTGCGCGATTTGATAGAGCTTGTGCAGTTCGAGCCATAGGCCTTCTGGCACCGGGCAATACAACTGACTGGAGCGAATCAGTGGACCGCACAGGCAATGGCAGGCGCGTTGAATGGCGATGGTCAGCAACTGCAACTGGTTGCGCTCGCGGGCTTTGCGTGGCGCTTCCTGGGAGACGATCAACTTGTAGCCGGCAGCCAGATGGTTTTCCAGGGCTTGGCACAGGTTGGCGACTTTGCGCGGGCGTTCATCCAGCACGATGGCTTGGTTGAGAAAGTGGCGCTCAAGGTGCTTGCTGACGAAATAGACTTCAGCGCGCAGCAGTTCAAGCAACTGCAGACGGTTTTCGGCAGGGGTAATCAGTTGGTTGAGTTCGACAAGGCATTGATAAAGCTGACGGGCCATTTCGCCCAAATTGGCTTTCGGCAGGCCGGCGATCCACCGTTTGAGGTCGCGAGGGCTGGAGTCACAGAAGGAAAGTTTCTGCTGGTTTGGCGTGGGTACACGTAGCAGCAGGTGAGGGTTCTGTTTATCCATGTAACTCGTAATCCATCTGGCTGGACACTCCTGCGCACGAAGGCGTGGCGAGTCGATCTGAATGTCTGGTTTTCCGAACTCTAGCAGCATCTTGCCATACCCGCAGCCAATCGAGGGTATGGCAAAGGTGGCAATATGCCTTTGTTGACGGGGTTTCTTGTGCTTCAGACCTCATCGCCAACTGAGATGTTCAACAGCGCGGCAACTCCAGCTTCACTGGACGCGCTGTGCCGCATCTATTAACGCGCGTCGGCCAGACGTTCGCCCATGCGCGTGGCGCTACCGGCAACCATATGCTCAGCCCACTTCACTTGATTCGGCCCAAACAGCACGATGGCCGTAGAGCCCAATTTAAAGCGGCCCAATTCGGCGCCTTTGGCTAACTCAATAGGGCCGCGCGACGCTGCATCATAGCGGGTGGTTTTTAGCAGGCGCGCTGGCGGAGCGACTTGGCCTGCCCATACCGTTTCAATGGCGGCAACGATCATGGCGCCCACCAACACCACCGCCATCGGGCCGCGCTCGGTATCGAACAGGCACACCAGGCGCTCATTGCGGGCAAACAACTCCGGCACATTTTCCGCGGTGGTCTGGTTTACCGAGAACAGTCGGCCGGGTACGTACACCATTTCCGTCAAGGTGCCAGCCAAGGGCATATGCACGCGGTGGTAGTCCTTGGGCGACAGGTAAATGGTGGCGAACTCACCGCCCATAAACGGCGCGGCACGCTCGGCGTCACCACCGAGCAACTCCACAGCGCTAAAGCTATGGCCCTTGGCCTGAAACAGACGGCCATGCTCAATGGTCCCTAGCTGGCTAACGGCACCGTCGGCCGGGCAGAGCACTGCGCCTGGGGTTTCGTCCAAAGGCCGGGCACCGTCTTTCAGGGCGCGGGTAAAGAAGGCGTTGAAGTGTTCATAGGCGGTCGGGTCTTCGACCTGCGCTTCGCTCATGTCCACTTGGTACTGCTTAACAAACCAAGTAATCAGCGGATTTTTCAGCCATGTCGCACGGCATTCAGCGATACAGCCGATCAACCGCGACAGCAGGTGATGGGGCAGCAGGTATTGGCTGAGGATAAACAAACGATCTTTCATGGGTGTCCTTAACGTTGAATAAGTGGCCGAAGCTTGGCGTTGGCTAACGCCCGCTGCGCTCGCTCAAAGTTCGATCGGCGTATCCGCCAGGTTGCCCCACTCGCCCCAGGAGCCGGCATACGCCTTGACCCGTGGATAGCCCAACGCCTTGGCCACCAAATAGGTGAAGCCGGAGCGGTGATGGGTTTGGCAGTGGGTGATGATTTCTTTGTCTTTGCTGATGCCAAGGCTTTCCAGAATGGCTGGCATGTCTTGGCGAATGCGCAGGGCGCGGGCCTGATCCATACCGGCAGTCCATTCGAAATTCACCGCACCAGGAATATGGCCACCACGGGCAGCAACCACTTTTTCGCCACGGTATTCAGAGGGCGCGCGGGCATCCCAGATCGCCAGGTCGGCGCTGCCCAGGCGGCTTTGCAGGTACTCGCGGGTGGCGGTCGGTGCGTCGTGAATCTGCACCGTAACCGCTGCTTGCGTGGTAGCGGGCGGGACCGCCGTGCTTAGCTCACGGCTCTCGGCCTGCCAGGCCAGCAGACCACCGTCGAGGTAGTGGTACCGGCTATGGCCGATCACATCCAGCAACCAGATAAAGCGCCCGGCCCAGCCGCCGCCTTCATCGTCGTACACCACGTACACGGCATCGGGGTTGTGCCCCAGCTCAGCGAACAAGGCTTGCAGGTGTTCTGGCGTCGGCAGCAGGCCGGGCGCTGGCGGTTGACCAAGCTGAGTGCGTTTTGGGTCGACAAAGCGCGCGCCGGGGATATGGCCTTCGGCATAGCGGGCCGCGCTGGTGAGGTCGACCACAATAAGCTGTGGGTCATTCAGGCGTGGCGCGAGGTCGGCGGGTTCGATGACCAGCGGCAAAGCAGAAAAGGCAGACATGCATGGCCTCCGAGCCAAAGTAATAAGGGGCCAAATTGTAGCGGAAAGGTTAGCGCCCGCGTTTGGCAAAGCTGGCTAATGCACGTTCGATGCATTGCGATATTTTGCCAAAAGCCTGCACGCACGGCTCGCTCAACGCTGCGCCCTGTTGGTCAACCACCAGCAGCATCACCACCTTACCGTTGTTGGCCACTGAACGAAGCAGCATATGCTCGCCAGGAAATAGCGCTTTCAGCGTTCCCGGCAGCAGGGCCGAGAACTGGGCGATGTTTTCCGGGCTAAGGCGCAACTGCCCCGGTTGTGCCAGCAGGCGCTTGAGCACCTGACTGTTGGCCGGATCGAGGTTGAGCGTTTGTGCCGCCTTGGGCAGGCCGACGATTTGCTGCGTGACCAGCCGGGTCTGAGTTTTGTCGGCCAGCAACACCATAGCGCGGCTCATACCGCAGGCCTCCAAGGCATCACGAATGCAAGTGGTCAGCTGCAGCAGGTTGGCGAATGCACTGGGGTCGCGCAGCAGTTCACGGCAGTGCAATTGCCAAGCGGGCGAGGTGTCTTTAGCCACTGGCGGCGGCGCGGCGGCGACCTGCAGGTGGCGCGTATTCCAAGGCCAGAGCAGGGCGTGGGCCGGGTGCCAGAGATCGGTGCCCGCATAGTGGCGCACGCTGTTCACGGCTTGCTGGTGGGTCAGTTGCTGCAGTTCGGCCAACGGCACTTGCAGGTACAACGCGGTGATGCGTTGCCAGCGCAAGCTATGGGGGCTTTCCCAGGCTTCGTGGGAGGTCAGGGCCAAGGCGTTGGCGAATAAAATGGTGTTGCCCGGGTGGGTCAACCAGCGTGACAGCGCTGTATCGGCATCCAGCAATTGTTGCTGATGCAGTGGCTCTTCATTATTGCGCGCAATATGCAGCGCCTTGGCCAGCAGCCGGCGCTCTTTGGCCAGCAGGCGATAGGCCTGAACAATCCACTCCGGCAAGCGCCACTGCTCAGCTACCGCCAGGCACAGTGCTGGCAGCGACACACCAAATAGCTCGCGCTCGACTTTATACGCCGGCTCGCCCAGGCCCATTACCCGCTGTTCCCATTTCTCGATCAGCTCGGGATGAGCTGCGGCCAATGGCCACAGCGGCGACAAAAACAGCAAACTGCTCCAGTGAATTTCTTGCCACAGCCGTGCCAGCCGATTGGCAAAAAGACCGCTGGCCTGTTGCGAAGCGTGTTGGCTGATCAGCTGGATTTGCCGCAGTGCTTTGGGGATTTTCTCTTCGGTAACTACCGGTAACGTATTGAGCAATTCTTCAGTGCGCGCCAGGCCTAGGCGGCTGATGGCGATCTCCAGGCTTTCCGCGGGCTCACTAAGACTGTTGCTGCTGCGGTTGGCTTCACGCAGCACCACCAGCGCCAACGAGGGGCTTGCCTCAATGCGTTCGGCCACCTCACGCAAGGAGGTGCTGCTGCTGACCAGCGAACGCCGCACCCGTTCGTGGGTGGTTGCCAGAATAGGCAAGCGCACACTATCGAGGTGTTTGACCCACGTTTTCAGGCTGGAGGGTAGTGGTGGCAAGGTCGGCATGTGTTTGTAGCCCATTGGCTTTTAACCTTAACTGGCTATAGTCTGGCGTATAAGTTCCGATAATTAGAAGGACTGATTTTTATAACCCTTCTCCCTGCTGTGTAAGTACCTCTCTTATGGCAAAAATCATTGGCATCATTGTTGTGTTCGCTTCGGTTCTGGGCGGGTACATTTTGTCCCACGGTAAGATCGCGGCGCTGATTCAGCCTTTCGAGGTCATGATCATCGGCGGCGCGGCACTTGGCGCTTTTCTCCAGGCTAACCCTGGCAGCACCTTTATGTCGGTGTTCAAAAAAGCCCTGAAGATGTTTGGCAATCGCTTTACCCACGCCTTCTACCTTGAAGTGCTGAGCATGCTCTACGAGATCCTCAACAAGAGCCGCCGCGAGGGCATGATGGCCATTGAGGCCGACGTTGAAGACCCCGCCGCCAGCGCAATTTTCAGTAAATACCCAGGCCTGCTCAAAGATGCCGGCATGACCGCCTTTGTGTGCGACTACCTGCGCATCATGTCCTCCGGCAACATGGCGCCGCACGAACTTGAAGGCCTGTTCGACATGGAACTGGGCAGCCTTAAAGAAGAACTCGAACACAATTCCCACGCGGTTACCCGAATCGCCGACGGCCTTCCCGGCTTCGGTATCGTGGCGGCGGTACTCGGTATCGTGGTGACCATGGCCCTGCTCGGCCAGGTGGAACAGTCCGCCCTCGGCCAGCACGTAGGTGCGGCACTGGTGGGTACCTTCCTGGGTATTCTCGCGGCATATGGCTTCTTTGGTCCGCTGGCGACCTGCCTGGAACACGACGCCAAGGAAGAGTTGAACGTGTACGAAGCGATCAAAGCCTCGCTGGTGGCTTCGGCTTCCGGCATGCCGCCGTCGCTGGCGGTGGAGTTTGGCCGCAAGGTGTTGTTCCCTGCGCACCGGCCGAGTTTTAGCGAGCTTGAGCAAGCGATTCGCGGTCGCTGATTAATGGATAACAACCAACCCATCATCGTAAAACGCGTCAAAAAGTACGCCGCCGGGCACCATGGCGGCGCCTGGAAGATTGCGTTCGCCGACTTTGCCGTCGCCATGATGGCGTTCTTCTTGGTGCTGTGGCTGATGTCCTCGGCCACGCCGGAACAGAAGAAAGCCATTTCCGGTTACTTCCAGGACCCCGTCGGTTTTAGCGAAAGCGCCAGCCCGTACGTCATCGACCTGGGCGGCACGCCGACACCGGCGCCGGACAAAACCCTCAACCCCGACGTCAAGGACGCCAAGGCCGCGACGGACTCGGAGTCTGATATTGAAAGCGATATTTCGCCGGACAAATCCCAGGCCGAAAATATCGCCGAGAAACTCGAAAAAGAACGCCTGGAACTGCTGTTGCAAGAGCTGCAAAACAAGGTCAACGAGAACCCGCAACTGCAACGTTTCAAGGACCAGATCCTGTTCGAAATCACCCAGGATGGCCTACGCATTCAGATCATGGACGCTGCCAACCGGCCCATGTTCGATAGTGGTAGCGCGCGCCTGCAGCCGTACTTTGAAGACATTCTGCTGGCCATGTCTGACACCATCAAAGCGGTGCCCAACAAAATCAGCATCAGCGGTCACACCGACGCCAAGCCCTTTGTCGGCCATGGCGACTACGGCAACTGGGAGCTATCGGCCGAGCGCGCCAACGCTGCGCGCCGCACCTTGGTGGCGGGCAGCTATCCCGATGAGCAAATCGCCCGTGTGGTCGGTTATGCCTCATCAGCCTTGTTTGATCGTGCAGACCCGCTAAACCCGGTGAACCGGCGTATCGACATCATCGTACTGACCAAAAAAGCCCAGCGCGCGATCGAAGGTGAGCAGGGCTCCGAAGATGCCCCCCAGGAAGGTGATACGCCGCCAGCCGGTGCGGCATCGGGCACGCCGACAGGTGCCGCCTCGGCTACACCAACAGGCGCCGCTGCAGGCGCGCCTATGCAGCCGGAACAACTCAAGGAAAAGCTCAATATCTTCGAAGCCGGCGCCCTGAAGTTCGACGAGCCGAAAGACAATTGAAGAAGCGCTATACGTAGGGTGTGCTGCGCGCACCATGGGCAGCACGCATATATCGCTTGGTGCGCCCCCCTTTAAAAGCAACGCATAAAAAAAACCGGGCCCTAAGCCCGGTTTTTTTATCTCTCGACGCAAGCACCACTCAGTGCTTGGTCTCCTCGCCAGCCTTCTTGGCCAGATAATGCACAAACAGTTGGTTGGCATTGCCCAGTGAAGTCAGGTGGGCGTAGATCCAGCCGAGGAAGCCGGAGCGGTGCAGGTCGAGTACGTGCTCGTCGGCCAGGGCCAGAAACTTCTCTTCGTCGACGGCCAGGAAGTCGCTCAGTACAAACGACTCA
>NZ_JBBNAH010000627.1:0-8073 GCF_037994325.1 Pseudomonas sp. | reverse complement strand
CCGAGACGTATTTAAGCCATAAAAAAACCGCCGATTTGGCGGTTTTTTTATGGGGCTTTGCAGCGAAGCGTGAAGGCCGGCTTAGGCCTCTTCTGCATTCATCTCGGCATCGTGGGCGATGAGCGAGACCAAAGCGTTTTGCTGACGACGGGATAGCTGACGAAACCGTTGCAGCAGCTCACGCTCATGCAGGGAAAGTTCCGGTCTATCCAGGCGCATGCTCAGGTCTTCGTCCAGCGAGCCTTCCTGGAGCATGCTCTGTTCCAAACGAGCGATGATCTCGGAGTTCATGCTGCGGTGATGATTACGCGCTACATCCGCGATGCGCTCACGCATGCCATCGGGTAAACGAACGACGAACTTGTCAGCCGTACGGCTGGAATAAATAGCCTGTTTCATAGGGCGCATACATTTAAACCGGTTAGTTCAGGGAAGCGATGCTGGCACTTGGCTGCATGATTGTCACCGGTTTGACCATCAATAGCACTAGCCGTTCAACGGGGAGATTGATTATCCCAATTGACTTAGCAGTCACTGCATCAGTTATTTGACGCCAAATCTGTGTCGCATTTTGAACCGGCTACAGGCTTTGTGCCAGCACCAACTGTCGAAAATGAGCGCCATTTGTCAAAGCTGGCAAATTTGGTACCTCAGTTCCGCTTATTAAAGCCGATGTTTGCCGCCACGTCATAGGCGAAAAGCTCTGGTTTGAGCGGTTTCACCCATTTACCTGCATAGCGTGCTGCTGATCAGGCAAGATGCCGCTGACCTTCGTGCTGTTGAAGTGAAGGCGCGGTACATGCTTTGAGGTTAAAGGTAGATGGGCACACTCATTTTTTTGATCGGACCTTCCGGCTCAGGCAAAGACAGCCTGCTTCAGGCTGCACGTCCGCAGCTTGAAGCGCAGCGCTGTCATGTTGTTCGGCGGGTTATTACTCGCTCCGCCGAAGCGGTTGGCGAGGACGCTGAAGCTGTTTCCCCTGAACAGTTTGACCGGCTGGAGGCCGACGGTGCTTTTGCGATGAGCTGGCGGGCCAATGGCCTGGCGTATGGCATTCCCGTGCAAATCAATGAATGGCTGGCCGCCGGAGATGATGTGCTGGTCAACGGGTCGCGAGCCTATTTACCGCAGGCGCGGCGCCGCTACCCTGATCTGCTAGCGATTTTGTTGACGGTCGAGCCAACGGTGCTGCGCCAGCGTTTGCTGGCGCGTGGGCGAGAGTCGCTGGAGGAAATAGATGAACGCTTAGCGCGCAACGCGCAGTTCCAGCCCGCTGCCAGCGCCACGGATTCCACAGTGCACATACTGGATAACTCGACGAACTTCGAGCAGACCGTCGCCGCCTTGCTCGAACGTATCGCCCGCCACCGTCACTGATCTGCTGCTAAACCAAATCCAGTGGCAGCTCGGTGGTGCGCTTGACTTCACTCATGGCGATGTTTGAGTGAGCCTCCAACACATGGGGGCGTTGCAGCAATTGGTCGCGCAGAAAGCGTTCGTAGCTAGCGATGTCTTTGGCTACCACCTTGAGCAAATAGTCCGACCCGCCAGCCATGGTGAAACACTCCAGTACCTGCGGGTAGCCGACGATTGCCTCTTCGAACTCGGTAAGGTTGTTGCGTCCGTGCGCAGAGAGTTTGATGTTGACGAACACGGTAATGGAAAAGCCCAGCAGTGCAGGATTGAGCAGGGCAACCTTGCGCTCGATCAGCCCTTCTTCCTGCATGCGGTGGATGCGCCGCCAGCACGGCGATTGAGAGAGCTCTACCTTTTCGGCGATTTCTGCCGCCGACAAATCGGCGTTGTGCTGCAGCAAGCGCAGAATCTTGCGATCAATAGGGCTCAGTGGGCTTTGCATAATCTGTTCTCAATATTTGTTTTTATTGGATAGCTCATGCACAAGAGTGGCGTGGAAGCCTGAAAATAGAAAGAAAAAAGCGATACCGTCCAGTCATATTCTTAGCCATGCGTTTGCGGCGGTGATCCTGCCGCAAGCGAAGTAACGGTGGCATTAACCGTAGCCACCCAGGTCGCCATAAAAATAACAGGAGCGCCCGCTATGTCTCTGGCCGAGATCCGCCTGGATGACAAATACCGACTCGCAACCGGTCATCTTTACCTCACCGGCACCCAGGCGCTAACCCGTCTGCCCATGCTGCAAAAACAGCGCGACAGTGCCCATGGCCTGAATACCGCTTGTTTTATCTCCGGCTACCGTGGCTCGCCCTTGGGCAACCTCGACAAGAGCCTGTGGGAAGCCAAAACCTTTCTGCAAGACAACCACATCCACTTCCAACCCGGCGTCAACGAAGAGTTGGCGGCGACCTCGGTATGGGGCAGCCAGCAAACCAACCTGTTCCCAGGCGCGCGCTACGACGGCGTGTTTGCCATGTGGTACGGCAAAGGCCCGGGTGTGGACCGCTGCGGCGACGTGTTCAAGCATGGCAACTCTGCCGGCGTTTCAGCCCACGGCGGCGTCTTGCTACTGGCAGGTGATGACCACGGCTGTAAGTCGTCCAGCATTGCCAACCAGAGCGAGCACGCGTTTATCGCCGCGTCGATTCCGGTGCTTAACCCGGCCAACGTTCAGGAAATTCTCGATTACGGCATTCTCGGCTGGGAACTGTCGCGTTACAGCGGTTGCTGGGTGGCGTTAAAAACCATTGCCGAGAACGTTGATTCATCAGCCGTGGTGGATGTCGACCCGTTGCGCATGCAGGTGCAACTGCCCACCGATTTCCAACTGCCAGAAGACGGCGTGCATATCCGCTGGCCCGACCCGCCCTTGGTGCAAGAAAAACGCCTGAACACCTACAAGATTTACGCCGCCCGCGCCTTTGCTCTAGCGAACAATCTGAACCAGGTGAAACTTGATTCGCCCAATCCGCGTCTGGGCATTATCACCACCGGTAAGTCTTATCTGGACGTACGCCAGGCCCTGGTCGACCTCGGCTTGGACGACGGGCTTTGCGCCCAAGTGGGACTGCGCGTGCTCAAGGTGGGCATGAGTTGGCCGCTGGAGCCGGTGTCGGTGCACCAGTTTGCCCAAGGCCTGGACGAGATCTTGGTGGTCGAGGAAAAACGCAGCATTATCGAAGACCAACTGACCGGCCAGCTCTATAACTGGCCAGTGGATAAACGCCCGCGGGTAGTCGGCGAGTTTGACGAGGAGGGCGCCTCTTTGTTGCCCAACCTCAGCGAGTTGACCCCGGCCATGATCGCCCGCGCCATCGCCAAGCGCCTCGCGCCGATCTATTCCAGCGAGCAAATCGAATCGCGCCTGGCCTTTCTAGCGGCTAAAGAAAAAGCTCTGGCAGCGCCGAAACACAAAACGGTACGCACGCCGCATTTCTGTTCCGGTTGCCCGCACAACACCTCGACCAAGGTGCCGGACGGCAGCCGCGCCCAGGGCGGCATCGGCTGCCATTACATGACGCAGTGGATGGACCGCAACACCGACACCTTTACGCAAATGGGCGGCGAGGGCGCGACCTGGATTGGTCAGGCGCCGTTTACCGACACCCCGCATATTTTCCAAAACCTCGGCGACGGCACCTACTTCCACTCCGGCCAGTTGGCCCTGCGCGCAGCGGTCGCGGCGGGAGTAAACATCACCTACAAAATTCTCTACAACGATGCGGTGGCCATGACTGGCGGCCAGCCTATCGACGGCGAATTGCGTGTCGACCAGCTCAGCCAGCAAGTGTTTGCTGAGGGCGTGAAACGCATCGCTCTGGTTTCTGATGAACCGGACAAATACCCGACCCGCACTACCTTCGCGCCCATCGTCACCTTCCACCACCGGCGCGAACTGGACGCCGTGCAGCGTGAGCTGCGCGAGTTCAAAGGCACCTCGGTAATCATCTACGACCAAACCTGCGCCACGGAAAAACGCCGTCGGCGCAAACGCGGCAAGTTGGTCGATCCAGCTAAGCGGGCGTTTATCAACTCGGCGGTGTGCGAGGGCTGCGGCGATTGCAGCGTGAAATCCAATTGCCTGTCGGTACTGCCGCTGGAAACTGCCCAAGGGCGTAAGCGCGAGATCGACCAAAACTCCTGCAACAAGGATTTCAGCTGTGTCGACGGTTTCTGCCCAAGCTTTGTGACGGTGCATGGCGGCCGCCTGCGCAAGCCCGAGGCGCTGGGCCATGGCGCGGAATTTCCGCAGCTGCCAGAGCCGGTACAGCCGACGTTGGAGCGCCCCTACAACATCCTCCTGCCCGGCGTGGGCGGCAGTGGCGTAACCACTGTCGGCGCCTTGTTGGGCATGGCGGCGCATATTGAAGGCAAGGGCTGCAGCGTGCTCGACCAGGCCGGGCTGGCGCAGAAATTTGGCCCGGTGATCACCCATATCCGCATCGCCGCTGCGCAGGACGATATCTATGCCGTGCGTATCGCTGCCGGCGAAACCGACCTGTTGCTGGGCTGCGATCTAGTGGTGGCCGCCAGTGAAGAAGCCTTGGCCAAGCTCAACGATCAAATCGCCCATGCCCTGGTAAACAGCCATGAGGCTGCGACCGCCGAGTTCACCCGCAACCCCAACGCCGAGTTCCCAGCAGCGGCCATGCAGCAAGCCATTATTGAGGCTGTGGGTGCAGAGAAAACCCACTTTGTTGAAGCCACCGAACTGGCCACCGGCTTGATGGGCGATAGCATCGCCACCAACCTGTTTATGCTCGGCTACGCCTATCAACTGGGCCTGGTGCCGGTAAGCGCTGAGGCCATCAACCAAGCCATTGAGCTAAACGCAGTGGCCGTTTCACTTAACCAGCAGGCGTTTCTCTGGGGGCGTCGTGCCGCCCATGCGCCGGAGGCAGTGGCGAAATTGGCCAAGCCTAATGCGGCAGCGCAGTTGGCTGAGAAAGAGCAAACCCTGGAGCAGCGGATCGAACGCAATGCGGCGACCTTGCGTGAGTACCAAGACAGCGCCTACGCCGAGCGCTACCTGGCGCTGCTCGCTCGCGTGCGTGAGGCCGAAGCGCAGGCTTTTCCTGGCCAAGCCCCGGCACTGACCGAAGCAGTGGCGTTTAACTACTTCAAATTGCTCGCCTACAAAGACGAATACGAGGTGGCGCGTCTGTACAGCAATGGCGAGTTCACGCGGCAATTAGCCCAGCAGTTTGAAGGCGACTATCGCCTGCAATTTCACCTGGCGCCGTCGTGGCTGAGCAAGCGTGATGCGCGCACTGGCGAGTTGCGCAAACGTAGCTTTGGTCCCTGGATGTTGCAGGCCTTTGCCGTGCTGGCCAGGTTCAAGTTCCTGCGCGGCAGTCGTCTGGACCCCTTCGGCTACAGCCGAGAGCGGCGCACCGAGCGTGAGTTGATTGGCGCTTATGAAGCCGATGTAGCGCTGATTCTGCAGCACCTTGAGGAAGTCAAACGCCATAGCGCCCTGGCTTTGGCGCGGGTGCCGGAGCGCATTCGCGGCTATGGCCATGTCAAGGATCAGGCACTGCTGGCGGTCAGTCGTCAGGCTGATGAGCTGCGCCGCGCACTGCAAAGCGATAAGGCCGCACAAGCGACCTTGTACGTCAGCGCGGCGTAATCGTAGTTGATGAACACCGCTGGCCCTGGAGCGGGCCGCGGTGTTTTTTTAGGCCTGGCGCACATGACAAAAACGCGGCTCGCCGTTAACATGCCGGCCGGTCGGCAGCGTTGCCGGCTCGCCGCGTTTGTCTCCTTAGTTCAATGGATAGAATAAGCCCCTCCTAAGGGCTAGATGCTGGTTCGACTCCAGCAGGGGACACCATCTCAATCCGCGTTTTTTCCTGTCTTTATCCGTTGGCCTGCGGCTGCAACGGTTTATCTTTGCTCACTGCTTGAAATCCTGAACAGCCGATGCGTATTTTGTACGCGCCGCCGCTCCTGTGCGCACGGCTCTAACAAGGATAAGAGCGTTATGAGTACTGATGGCCCCAGTTCCCTTGCCGAGCGTTTGGCCGGCATTGACGAAATTGAATGCGTAACTCCCGATCTTAACGGCGTGCCTCGCGGCAAAGTGATGACCGCGGCGGGCTTTCTTGAGGGGCGCCGGTTGCAGTTGGCGCGCGGCGTGTTGCTGCAATGCATCATGGGCGGCTACCCGCCGGCGCCTTTTTATGGTGGCGATGATGGCGACCTGGCATTGACGGCCGTACCGACGCAGATTCACCGTTTACCCTGGAGCGAGGTGCCGCGCGCACTGGCCATTTGTGATGCCGATGAGCTGGATGGGCGCAGTTCCGGGCTCTCCACCCGTGGCTTGCTCAAGCGCGTGCTGGCGCAATACAGCGCCCGTGGTTTGGCGCCGGTGGTGGCGACCGAGCTGGAGTTTTTTGTGTTTGCGCCAAACCCGGATCCGCAGCGGTCGTTCCAGCCGCCGCTGGGCTTGGATGGTCGCCGCGAAGACGGCTGTTCGGCATTTGGCGTGTCGTCCAACAATGGCCTGCGGCCCTTCTTTAACGAGGTGTACCGCTGCATGGCGGCGCTGGGGTTGCCGCGCGATACTTTTATGCACGAGATGGGCGTTAGCCAATTCGAGATCAACTTGCTGCACGGCGACGCGCTGTTGTTGGCCGATCAGACCTTCCTGTTCAAACACCTGCTTAAAGAGGTCGCACTCAAGCATGGCGTGACCGTGGTGTGCATGGCTAAACCCTTGGCGCATACGCCAGGCAGCTCGATGCACATTCATCAGAGCGTGGTGGAGCAGGGCAGTGGGCAGAACATTTTCTCGGCCGAAGATGGCCAGGCAACGCCGGCGTTCTACCACTTTATTGCCGGTCAGCAAGCGGCGCTGGCCGACTTCACCTTGTTGTTTGCACCGAACGTGAACTCCTATCAGCGTCTGTTTCACCCTTACGCCTCGCCGAACAATGCCTGCTGGTCGCATGACAACCGAGCTGCCGGCCTGCGTATTCCGGCCAGCTCACCGGTGGCGCGGCGCGTGGAAAATCGTTTGCCGGGCGCCGATGCCAACCCCTATCTGGCCTTGGCGGCAAGCCTGGCAGCGGGGCTGCATGGCATTGAGCAGGAACTGCAACCGAGCGCGGCAATCCAAGGCGAATTCGACGTGCCGGATGCCTTACGGCTACCGTCTACGATGCACGCCGCGATAGACCGTTTGCAGCGCAGCAGCTTGGCGCGGCAGATGTTCGGCAACGAGTTCATTGACGGCTACATTGCTACTAAGACGATGGAGCTCACCAGCTTCTTCGACGAAATCACCGCTTGGGAGCGCCGCGTGTTGGCCGCCCAAGCGTAAGCGTTACCTGCCAGGCCATGGTGGCCTGGCCCTTATTCAAGGAGCCGCTCGGAAAGCCGATGCGTCGAATCTGGAAGTCTTTTCGAGCGTTGTACTTCGCCAGCCTGCTGATGCTGATCGGCTCTGGTCTTTTAAGCACCTACCTGGGCTTGCGCCTGGCGGCGGATAAAACCGATTCGCTATGGGTGGGTGCGCTGATGGCCGCCTACTACTTGGGCCTGGTGCTGGGCGGTAAGGTGGGTCACCGCCTGATTGCCCGGGTTGGGCATATTCGCGCTTATGTCACCTGCGCAGGCGTTGTAACCGCTGCGGTATTGGGCCACGGTCTGATTGATTGGCTGCCGGCTTGGGTGGTGCTGCGCGCCATTGTGGGCTTGGGCATGATGTGCCAATACATGGTGATCGAGAGCTGGCTTAACGAGCAGGCCGAAGCCAGCCAGCGCGGGTTGGTGTTTTCCGGCTACATGATTGCTTCGTACCTGGGGTTGGTGCTGGGCCAGTTAGTGCTGGTGCTGCATCCGGCGCTGGGGCTTGAGCTGCTGATCTTGGTGGCGATGTGTTTCTCGCTGTGCCTGGTGCCGGTCGCGGTGACCCGCAAGATTCACCCCGCACCGATGCGCCCGGCACCGTTGGAACCACGGTTTTTTATCAAGCGCGTGCCGCAGTCGCTGACGACCACGCTGGTTTCCGGTCTGGTCATTGGTTCGTTCTACGGTCTGGCGCCGCTGTACGCGGCGCGTCAGGGCTTGAGCAATGAGCAGGTCGGCCTGTTTATGGGCTGCTGCGTGTTTGCCGCCCTGGTGGTGCAGTGGCCGTTGGGTTGGTTATC
>NZ_JBBNAH010000626.1:0-2883 GCF_037994325.1 Pseudomonas sp. | reverse complement strand
ACGATCAGGTGCAGAAACAGCCAGTAATCTTCGACGTTTAAACGGGCATCGGCCGGTGGGTCGAGCAGCGGCGCCATTTCGTTTTCAAAGCGTTCGAACAGCTCCATCACCAGCGGCTCTTTGCCGTGGAAGTGGTAGTAGAGATTGCCCGGGCTGATTTCCAGCTCGTTGGCGATTTCCAGGGTGGAGACGTTGGGTTCGCCCTGTTGATTGAATAACTGCAGGGCGCATTCAAGGATGCGGTCGCGGGTTTTCATCCATTCTTCTTATTTGGCAGCCAGTCCATGGGCCGACGTTAACTGGCCAAGCGCCGCCTGGCCAGTGTTGTTAGCAACCGCGCTTACACCTCGTGCACATACGTGCCTGGCGCGGCCTGCATGGGCGGGTAGTTTTGGTTGCCGATGGCCAGCAGGGTTTCCCGTTGTTCGCCCGAGCGCGCTTGAATCCACTCCATCCAAACCGGCCACCAGCTACCGCTGTGCTGCTTGGCGTCGTAGTACCAGGCGCGCGGGTCGGAGGTGAGTTTGCCGTTTTCGAAGAAGTTGGCTTTCGGGTTGCTCGGCGGGTTGAGGATGCTTTGGATATGCCCGCTGTTGGACAGCACAAAGCGCCGGTCGCCCCCCAGCAGCAGGGTGGAGCGATACACCACATCCCACGGCGTGATGTGGTCGTTGATGCCGGCCACGCTAAAGCTGTCGACGTTGACCTTCTGCAAATCAATGGGCGTGCCACAGACTTCCAGGCCACCCGGACGGGTGAGTGGGTTGTGTTTGAAGAAGTCCAGCAGGTCGCCGTGAAAGGCGGCGGGCAGACGGGTGTTGTCGTTGTTCCAGTAGAGAATGTCGAACGCGGGCGGTTGTTTGCCGAGCAGGTAGTTGTTGACCCAGTAATTCCAGATCAGGTCGTTGGGGCGCATCCAGGCGAACACTTTGGCCATGTCGCGGCCGTCGAGTACGCCGTTTTGGTAGGAGCGGCGCTTGGCCGCTTCGAGGGTTTTTTCGTCGGCAAACAACATGGCCGGGCTTTCTATTTCACTGTCCAGCAGGCTGACCAGGTAGCTGGCGCTGGAGACCTTGCGCAGTTGCCGTTTGGCTTGCAGATGGCCTTGCAGGGCGGCAATGGTCAGGCCGCCCGCGCAGGCGCCGATCAGGTTGACCTCTTTGCTGCCGGTGATGGCGCGGGCCACGTCGGTGGCCGCCTCCAGCGCCTGTACATAGCTCGACAGCCCCCACTCGCGATGGCGGGCATCGGGGTTGCGCCAGCTCACTACAAAGACTTGCAGGCCGTTTTTTAGGCAGTACTGCACAAAGCTCTTGTCTGGGCTCAGGTCGAAAATATAGAACTTGTTGATTTGCGGCGGCACGATCACCAGCGGTTTGGCGTACTGCTTTTCGCTCATCGGTTTGTACTGAATCAGCTCCAGCATCTCGTTGCGAAACACCACCGAGCCCGGCGTGGTGGCCAGGTTGCGGCCGACTTCGAACGCCTGCTTACTGACCTGGCGGGGCATGCCGTTGTTGTGCAGCAAGTCATCGTAGAGATGGCGCATGCCTTTAAAGATGCTGGTGCCCCCGCTGTTAAGCAGCTCTTTGATCGCCAGTGGGTTGAGCACGCTGTTGGACGGCGCCAGGGCATCGCCCAACAGGGTAGCGATAAAGCGCGCACGGGCACGATCATCCGCAGGCAAATCGCTTTCTTCGATCCAGCGGTTAAGTTGCTGCTGCCAGGCCAGGTAGGCCTGCAGGCTGCGGCGATAAAAGGGGTTGAGCTGCCACGTGGGGTCGGCAAAGCGGGCGTCGTTGGGGTTGTGTTTGTGCAGGGTGTCGCCGATCAGTACGCGGCCTAATTGGCCGCCCAAGGCCAGCGCATGTTTGGCGCTGTAAACCGGCCGGCGCAGACCTTGAATAGCCAAGGTGCGCACGGTGCTCAGCAGGTCACGGCCGCGCAGGCCCATCACCGCGTTTTGCGCATTCATGGGATTGGCCGGCTTGGTTGTCACCGGGTTGGAAATAGATTTGTCTCGCATGTGGCAACACTCCGTCGTCAAACCAGCAAGGGACTCAACGTCAAATTGGTACAGAGCAAGGCTTGTACCAAGGCGCGCCGGAGGTGCATTCCAGACAACCGCGCAAAAGACAACAAGGGATGTGCCCAGCGCCCTAATGGGTCAGGCGCGCCTGCTTCGAACTAGATCAGTGCGCGCTGCCGAGCTGTAGTTTTTTCAGTGATCGCGAGCCGGCGTGGGTGTCGGCTGTGGGTGCATCACTGCACGTTGGCGTTCCTCTTGTAAGAATTTCATGATGATTGGCGCCACCGCTTCGGCGCGCGTAATCAGGAACAGGTGACCGTCGTCGATCACGTGCAGTTCCGAGTTGGGAATTCTCCAGGCTAGCAGACGCATGTTAACCAGGGGGATTAATGGGTCATCGTCGCCGGCCAGCACCAAGGTCGGTTGGGTGATTTTGTGCAGCCAGAAAATACTCGTCCAGCCCATGCCGGCAAACAGCTGCCAGTAGTAACCCAGCTTGCCGGAGGAACGTACTTTGCTCGCATGGGCCATGGCCAGGTTGGGGTCGCGACGAAAGGCGCCGCCGTAAATGTCCGGGGCAATCTGCACGCCGTAAGACGGTTGCACATAACGCCGTGGACTGGCCATGCGCCACAGCACTTTCGGTTTGCCCGGCACCATCACCGCACCGGCCGAGGTGGCGGCCAGCACCAGTTTTTTGCAGCGCTCGGGGTAGTCGTGGGCGAACTGTTGCGCCAGGGCGCCGCCCCAGGACACGCCAATGGCGTTGACCTGACCGTAGTCGAGGTAGTCGAGCATACGTGCTGCCAGCTTGGCCAAGCCGGGAAAGCGATAGGGCTGGCTGGGGGTGGAGG
>NZ_JBBNAH010000625.1:0-2321 GCF_037994325.1 Pseudomonas sp. | reverse complement strand
GCCCTCGTCCGTGTACCACTTCTTTGCCAGCGTACCGGCGATTCTTGAAGCGCTGACCGCCGATGTCCACGCCGCATTTCGCGCCGCCCTCGCCTCGCCTATCGACCACGCCAGCCTTAACCACTGGCCGGATCTGTCGCGCCTGGTTGAGCAGCGCATGCTCGATATCTACACCCGCGACGCCGCCGCCCGGCAATTGATCCTCGCCCAGCACGGCTTAAGCGAAGTGACCCAGGCCGACCGTCAACACGACATCGAACTCGGCCGGCTGCTACATGCGTTGTTCGATCGCCACTTCCCGCTACCCGCTCTGCCGGAAGGCATCGACGTGTTTGCCCTGGCGCTGGAACTCAGCGACCGCGTCTACGCCCGCAGCGTGCACGTGCATGGTGAGATCACTGCGCGCCTGGCTGAAGAAGGCATGCGTGTGTTCGATGTTTATCTGGGCTTGTACCTGCCAGCGTTCTTACCCAAGCGGGAAAATTCGGTTAATTAGCCGATATTTATCTGTATTTTTATCGATAAAAAGCAGCCAATAGAAATAATCAGCTTTTAAGACGGATTTTTATCGACTATAAAGTCGCACCTGCAAAAACAACAAATAGGTGCGTTATGTCTCGAATCGTTACCGTCGCTGCCACACAAATGGCCTGTTCCTGGGACCGCGCAGCGAACATCGCCAACGCCGAAAAACTGGTGCGCGAAGCCGCCGCCAAGGGCGCGCAGATCATCCTGATTCAGGAGCTGTTCGAGACGCCGTACTTCTGCCAGAAGCCCAACCCCGACTACCTGCAATTGGCCACGCCGACCGAAACCAATGCCGCCATCGCGCACTTTCAGAAGCTCGCCAAAGAGCTCGAAGTGGTGCTGCCGATCAGCTACTTCGAGCTGGCCGGCCGTGCGCGTTTTAACAGCATCGCCATCATCGACGCCGATGGCAGCAACCTCGGCGTGTACCGTAAAAGCCATATCCCCGATGGCCCCGGCTACCATGAGAAGTACTACTTCAACCCCGGCGACACCGGCTTCAAAGTCTGGCAAACCCGTTACGCCAAAATCGGCGTCGGCATTTGCTGGGATCAATGGTTCCCCGAATGCGCCCGCAGCATGGCGCTACAGGGCGCGGAAATTCTGTTCTACCCCACCGCCATCGGCAGCGAGCCGCACGATAAAACCATTAGCTCGCGCGACCACTGGCAGCGTGTGCAACAGGGCCACGCCGGCGCCAACCTGATGCCGCTGATTGCCGCCAACCGCATCGGCAACGAAGTGCAGGACGGCTACGACATCACCTTCTACGGCTCGTCATTTATCGCCAATCAGTTTGGGGAAAAAGTCCAAGAGCTGAATGAAACCGAAGAAGGCGTCCTGGTGCATACTTTCGACCTGGATCAGCTGGAACACATCCGCAGCGCCTGGGGCAGCTTTCGTGATCGTCGCCCCAATTTGTACAGCGCGCTCAACACCCTGGATGGCGCTCTCCAGTCCTAACCCTACAGGGATTCACCTAAGGTATTTGCAATGACAACTCTGAACACCACCCCCCGCGCCGATGGCTTCCATATGCCCGCCGAGTGGGCGCCCCACAGCCAAACCTGGATGGTCTGGCCGCAGCGCCCGGACAACTGGCGCCTGGGCGGCAAGCCGGCGCAGGCGGCGTTTACCGCCGTAGCCAAAGCCATTGCCCGCTTTGAGCCGGTGACCGTGTGCGTCAGCGCAGAGCAATACGCCAACGCCCGCGCGCGCCTGGATGACGACAACATCCGCGTGGTGGAAATCACCACCGACGACGCCTGGGTACGGGATACCGGCCCGACCTTCGTACGCAACGCTGCGGGTGAAGTTCGCGGGGTGGATTGGGGCTTCAACGCCTGGGGCGGCTTTGAAGGTGGTCTGTATTGGCCGTGGATGCGCGACGACCAGGTGGCCAGCAAAATTCTCGAAATCGAACGCCGTGATCGCTACCGCACCGAAGGTTTTGTACTGGAAGGCGGCTCCATTCACGTGGACGGTGAAGGCACCGTGATCACTACCGAAGAATGCCTGCTTAACCACAACCGCAACCCGCACCTGAACCGCGAAGAGATCGAAGCCGTACTGCGCGAGCACTTGGCCATCGACACGGTGATCTGGCTGCCAGACGGCCTGTTTAACGATGAAACCGATGGCCATGTGGATAACTTCTGCTGCTACGTGCGCCCCGGTGAAGTGTTACTGGCCTGGACCGACGACACCCAGAACCCCAACTACGAACGCTGCCAGGCGGCGATGCGCGTACTGGAAACGGTGAAAGATGCCAAAGGCCGGCAGTTGGTGGTGCA
>NZ_JBBNAH010000624.1:0-3125 GCF_037994325.1 Pseudomonas sp. | reverse complement strand
ACCGTTGACTTAGCGGTGGCCGCTCATAAGTGCGGCCTTAAACGTTCTCGCCTTTAGCTTTAGGCAACAAACCATCAGCGCGGAACATCGTTTTTATGCCGCGAACCGCCTGACGTATACGGTCCTGGTTTTCGATCAGGGCAAAACGAACGTGATCATCGCCGTAATCGCCGAAGCCTAGGCCTGGCGAAACGCAGACCTTTGCCTCAGCCAGTAACTTCTTGGCGAACTCCAGTGAGCCTAGCTTGGCGTAGGCTTCCGGAATCTTTGCCCACACATACATGGAGGCCTTCGGGTTCTCCACCATCCAGCCCGCCTCATGCAGCCCGCGCACCAACACATCACGGCGCTGCTGATAGTTGGCAGTGATCTCATGCACGCAGGTTTGATCGCCCTCCAGGGCCGCAATAGCGGCTACCTGCAGTGGCGTAAAGGTGCCGTAGTCGTGGTAGCTTTTGATCCGCGCCAGTGCATTCACCAGCTCGGGATTGCCGACCATAAAGCCGATTCGCCAGCCGGCCATGTTGTAGCTTTTGGACAGGGTGAAGAACTCCACCGCAATGTCCTTGGCGCCCGGTATCTGCATGATCGACGGCGCCTTCCAGCCGTCATACACGATGTCGGCATACGCCAGGTCATGCACCACCAATACGTTGTGCTGCTTGGCCAGCGCGATAATGCGCTCGAAAAAATCCAGCTCCACGCACTGCGCCGTAGGGTTGGACGGGAAGCCAATAATCAGCATCTTAGGCTTTGGAATACTTTCGCGAATGGCACGTTCCACTTCGGCGAAGAAATCCACCCCAGGTATCAGTGGCACCGAACGCACTTGGGCGCCGGCAATTACCGCACCGTAGATATGAATCGGGTAGCTGGGATTGGGGACCAACACGGTGTCGCCTTGATCCAGCGTGGCCAGCATCAAATGCGCCAGACCTTCCTTCGAGCCAATGGTAACGATGGCTTCGTTTTCCGGATCTATCTCGACTTGGTAACGATCCTTATACCAGCGCGAAATAGCCCGGCGCAGGCGCGGAATCCCGCGTGAAGTGGAGTAACCGTGGGTGTCTTCGCGTTGGGCGACCTGTACGAGTTTTTCCACGATATGGGGCGGTGTGGCGCCATCGGGGTTACCCATGCTCAGGTCAATAATGTCTTCGCCGCGGCGACGGGCCGCCATCTTCAGCTCAGCTGTGATGTTGAAAACATAAGGGGGGAGACGATCGATGCGCGCAAAACGGCGCGGAGCTTGTTCAGCCATGTGTTCCTCGAAGACGTAAGCGCCCGGAACCGTCCGAGCGACGTTGGCCAGTGCGCTGGCCAGTGGCGAAGATAAGGGCCGCCGTTGCGCTTGTCGAGTGGGGTGCTGCAAGTTTTAACTGTCTGTACTGGCGCAAAAAGTTCTGTGGCAGCAGCGCCCATCTAGTGTGTGCGCTTAGCGCTCAAGCATTTGCTTGACTGACGATTGCGGAATTTGCTGTTTCCGGCCTTCGCTGTCTTCGAACTCCAGCATGCCTGTGTCTTCATCGAGGTCCGGCTTGCCATCACTGGTCAGCATCTGGCCGTCGCTGGTGGTGATGATGTATTCGCTAGAGCAGCCGGCCAGGCTAAGCAGGCACACAGCAGCCAAAATCCAGTGCTTCATGTTGAGCTCCCAATGAGTAAAAAAGGCGGCGTCATGCCACGCCTTTACCCTAGCAGCGCAACGGCGCCTCGCCAGCGCGCCCATAAAAAAGCCCCGCACTGGGCGGGGCTCTCTCTATCGCATTGCTTCGTTAGGCTTGAACGACCGGAATCTGGGCGTTCGCAGCAGCGTCACGGAACTCGGCGATCTGGTCGAAGCTGAGGTAGCGGTAAACGTCGGCAGCCATGCTGTCGATGCTTGCTGCGTACTCCATGTACTCGGCAACGGTAGGCAGCTTGCCGAGGATGGACGCAACAGCGGCCAGTTCAGCAGAAGCCAGGTACACGTTGGCACCATCGCCCAGACGGTTCGGGAAGTTACGGGTCGAAGTCGACACAACGGTCGAGTTCGCCGCAACGCGTGCCTGGTTACCCATGCACAGCGAGCAGCCTGGCATTTCCATGCGCGCGCCAGCTTTACCGTAGATGCCGTAGTAGCCTTCTTCGGTCAGTTGATGGGCGTCCATTTTGGTCGGCGGCGACAGCCACAGACGAGTTGGAATCGAACCTTTAACCTTGTCGAGCAACTTGCCGGCAGCGCGGAAGTGGCCGATGTTGGTCATGCACGAACCGATGAACACTTCGTCGATCTTCTCGCCCTGAACGGTCGAGAGCAGGCGGGCGTCGTCCGGATCGTTTGGTGCGCAGAGCACAGGCTCTTTGATGTCGGCCAGGTCGATTTCAACGATTTCGGCGTATTCGGCATCAGCGTCAGCGGAGAGCAGAACCGGGTTAGCGATCCAGGCTTCCATTGCTTGAGCGCGGCGTTCCATGGTGCGGGCATCGCCGTAGCCTTCGCTGATCATCCAGCGCAGCAGGGTGATGTTCGACTTCAGGTATTCGGCAATGGCTTTTTCCGGCAGCTTGATGGTGCAACCTGCAGCGGAACGCTCGGCGGAGGCGTCGGACAGCTCGAAAGCTTGTTCAACGGTCAGCTCGTCCAGGCCTTCAATTTCCAGAATGCGGCCGGAGAAGGCGTTGATCTTGCCCTTCTTCTCAACGGTCAGCAGACCGTTCTTGATGCCGTAGTAAGGGATGGCGTGTACCAGGTCACGCAGGGTGATGCCTGGTTGCAGTTTGCCCTTGAAGCGCACCAGTACCGACTCCGGCATGTCCAGCGGCATTACGCCAGTGGCAGCGGCGAAGGCGACCAGGCCGGAACCAGCCGGGAACGAGATGCCGATCGGGAAACGGGTGTGCGAGTCACCACCGGTACCGACGGTATCCGGCAGCAGCATACGGTTCAGCCAGCTGTGGATGATGCCGTCGCCAGGACGCAGGGACACGCCGCCACGGGTGCGGATGAAATCCGGCAGGGTGTGGTGGGTGGTGACGTCGATTGGTTTTGGGTAAGCCGCGGTGTGGCAGAACGACTGCATGACCAAGTCGGCGGAGAAGCCCAGGCAAGCCAAGTCTTTCAGCTCGTCGCGGGTCATCGGGCC
>NZ_JBBNAH010000623.1:0-1351 GCF_037994325.1 Pseudomonas sp. | reverse complement strand
GATGATCGCCGTTGAGCGGCGCTTGTACCGCCCAACTCCGCTCTTTCAGGCCAATCGCTTTAAACGGGTCCACCAAGGTCCCGGCCACCATTGAGGCCAATATCTGCGGTGCTGGCGGTATTTTCGAGATGGTCGCCATCACCCGATCACGCAGCAACGGCATCACCGTTGAGTCGGACTGGTAGAACGGCGTAAACGCTGCTGACAACGCCTGGAAGGTGCGCACGTGTAAACGCCTTGAAGCGGCGTAGCGGGGTAGGGCGCTTTCCAGGTCGTCGCTGGTGTTTAACGCATGCACCAGGGCGCGGGCATCAAGCAGCGCCATATTTGCGCCTTGGCCCAATTGCGGGCTGGTGGAGTGCGCGGCATCGCCAATAATCGCCAGGCTGCGGCCCACCGGCATCTTTAAGGTGTGGTGGCCGTAGCGGGCCAAGGTCATGTCGTCGAAGCTATTGATTTGTCGCAAATACGGCTCGCAGTCTGACCATAAACCGGCGACCTGATCCTTCCAACTGTTGATGCCGGCACGTTTCAGTGTGTCGACTTCATCCGGCTTGGTGCTCCAAAAAAACGCACTCATTGCCGCGCTGTCGGGGTGGGCTTGGCCTATCGGCAGCACGCCGATCATGGTGGTTGCCCGTTGGTAACGCTGCACCAGCGCCTTGCTGTTGAGGGTGGCGGCGTCGGCCTGTAACGAGGCCCAGAACGCGCCATACACGAGCGGCTTCGGTTCGCTGGGTTGCAGGGAATACGCCTTGAACTTGGAGCGCGAACCGCTGGCGTCCACCACCAAATCGAACGGGCCAGCCTTGCTGCCTTGCGCACTGAGCAACCAGGCTTGATCGCCACGGGTTTCCAGGCTGTCGATATCCAGGCCGGTTTCCACCGCTATACCTTCGCCAACGACGGCCTCGTGCAGCACATGAAATAGCGCTGCGCGGTGCACGGCGATGCCATGGCGGCCGCCTTTGATCGCGGCGTACCGCACATCCAGCACCGTGCGGCCGGATTGGGCATCGGCGCCATACAGGCGGTCGATACGGGCGCCCAACTGGGCGATGGCGGCGAACAGGCCAAGGTCTTCCAGCACGGTCAGACCAGTCGGCTGCAAAATCAGCCCGGAACCTACTGGCGCGGCTTCGGCAAAACGCTCAAAGAGGCTGACGGTATGGCCGGCGCGGTGCAGATACAAGGCCGCCGCGAGGCCAGCGGGGCCGGCGCCGATGATGGCGATACGTAGGGGTTTGATCACGCAGGGGTCTCCGGCCCGACTACTGGGGGCGCGTCCATGGATGGCTGGGCAGACTTATACCTGTAAATGGGTGGGCGGTTAAGGGGCAGTGTTGTGCGC
>NZ_JBBNAH010000622.1:0-3743 GCF_037994325.1 Pseudomonas sp. | reverse complement strand
GGGAGCGACGGTGTATCAACCACTCCCACCGTCGTCCCCGCGTAGGCGGGGACCCAGCGTTCCAGCAACTGGCCAACGTCCCTGATTACGGCCCCTTCTCTCAAAACAAAGCGAAACCTGCCTCACGTGCCGAACCTCAGACGCGTGCCATACTCCAAGCCACTTCTTGTCAGGAAAGATGAAGCACCACCATGCCCAAAGGATTGAAACGCGCCATTGGCGCCCTGCTGATTGCCCTCGGTTTATATAGCCTGCTGGGCTTTCTGATTTTGCCGGGCATTGCCCTGCATATCGCTAATCAGCAGCTGACAGCCTTGGCCAATGTGCCAGCCAAGCTTGAGCGTTTTGAGCTCAACCCCTTTAGTCTTGAAGTGCGCGCCTGGGGCCTGCATATCGGTGAACCGGGTGTCGACCAAATCGGCTTCCAACGCCTATACGCCAACCTGCAGTTGGATAGCCTGTGGACCGGCGCCCTACACCTGGCTGATGTTGAGCTGGAAAAATCGCAAACTGCCGTGCAATTCGATAAAGACGGCACGCTGAATCTGACCCAACTGTTCAAAATTCCCGAAAGCACAGAGCCGGAAGTCAAAGACCCCGACGCGAAGCCCTTCCCCCTGCGTCTGGACCGCCTAAAGCTGATCGAAGGCGCCCTGCAATTTGCCGACTTGCGCCCCAGCGAGCCGGTGCAGTTTGTCTATGACTCGCTCAACCTGACCCTGAAAAACCTCAGTACCTTGCCCGAAGACAACGCCGAAATGACCCTGATCGCCAAGGGCCCGTATGGCGGCGAAATCGATTGGAATGGCAAGGTCAGCCTGATGCCCGTGACCTCCAGCGGACAACTGAAAATCACCGACGGCAATATGAAGGGCTTCTGGCCGTACGTGCGCGACGCCGTGCCGTTGGTGTTGGAGAAAGGCACCTACAGCCTGAGTACCAATTACAGCCTGGACCTGAGCAAAGGCACCCAGTTGCTGCTGAGCAATACCGCGCTGACTATCGCGCCCTTTGCTATCAAGACCACCGATAACCGCCCCCTGGTCAATCTGGAACGCCTGGAAGTGACCGAGACCTCGGTAGACCTGGCCAAGCAATTAGTGACCATCGGCAAGATCCGCAGCCAGAACTTGGAAACCTGGGCGGCGCGGGAGAAAGACGGCGAGCTGGATTGGCAAAAGCTGTTTGCCAGCAAGCCGGCGAGTAAAAAAGTCGAACCAGCACCAACACCGGTGACCGAGCAGCCCGAAGGCACCGAAGCGCCGGTGCCCACACCGCCGTCCAATCCCGATGTCGTCGCCGCCCAGCAGGTGCCGCCCGAGGCCACCGAACCAGCTAAGCCTTGGCAGGTGTTGCTGGAAGACACGCAACTGCGTGGCTACCGTATTCACCTTGCCGACCGCGTACCGAAAAATGCCGTGGCTATTGATGTTGGCCCACTAAACCTGGATCTGGAAAAATTCGACAGCCTCAATGGCTCGCCCTTCACCCTCAAGCTGGATACCGGCCTGGGTAAACAGGGCAAGCTCACGGCAGCCGGCCAGGTCAACCTCAACCCGGTCACCGCCAAGCTCCAGGTCACCACCACGGATATCGACCTACGCGTAGCGCAGTCCTATCTGGAGCCCTTTGTTCGCTTGGAGCTGCGTAGCGGTTTACTTGGCAGTGACCTGGCCGTCGACCTGAAAAGCACCGAGCCGCTGGCCTTTAGCATTACCGGGCGTGCCGAGGTCGATCAGTTGCATACCCTCGACACCCTGAAAAGCCGCGACTTTGTGAAGTGGAAACAGCTAGTGCTCGACGGCCTCAGTTATCAGCACGGCGATAGCCTGTCGATTGAGAAAGTCAGCCTGATGCAGCCCTATGCGCGCTTTATGATCAACGAGGACCGCAGCACTAACGTCAGCGACTTGGTGATTGAGCAGCCAGCCGACCCCAAAGCCAAAGCGTCGGCCAAGGCAGAACCGGCGGGCAAACCGCTGGGTATTCATATCGGTGGCGTGGCGATCAACGACGGCTCGGCCAACTTCGCCGACTTCAGCCTGACGCCCAATTTCGGCACCGCCATTCAACAGCTCAACGGCCAGATCGGCACCCTGGATAACCGCAAGCCGCAGGCGGCCAAGGTGGATATCAAGGGCAAGGTCGACCGCTATGCGCCGGTCAGTATCGAGGGCAGCCTTAACCCCTTCCTGCCGCTGGATGCGTTGGACCTGACCACCAGTTTCAAACACGTCGAGCTGACCACTCTTACACCGTACTCGGGCAAATTCGCCGGTTACCGCATTCGCAAAGGGCGGATCAATCTCGACCTGCATTACCGCATCGAGAAGGGCCAGTTGACCGCCGAAAACAAGCTGGTGGTAGAAAAACTGCAACTGGGTGAAAAGGTCGACAGCCCGGATGCCGTCGATCTGCCGATTCGCCTGGCGGTGGCCTTGCTGAAAGACACCGACGGCAAAATCCAGTTGGAGCTGCCGGTATCGGGCGACTTGAATAACCCGCAATTCAGCGTGATGCCGATTGTCTGGCAGACCCTGCGCAACTTGGTGCTGCGTGCGGCTTCGGCGCCATTCAAATTTATCGCAGGCTTAGTCAGCGGCGGTTCGGATGTGGACATCAGCACCGTGCAGTTCGCCGCGGGCAGCAGCAAGCTCGATGGCGATGCTGAGGGTGGTTTGAATACCCTTTCGGCCGCCCTGAAAGAGCGCCCCATGCTGCGTCTGGAAGTAGAAGGCCTGGCGGCGACCAAGGCCGACGGCCCGCTGCTGGCCGAACAGCGTCTGCACCGCGAGTACCAGTACATCTACTACAAAATGCTGCAACGCCGTGGCGACAAGGTGCCGGCCAAAGCCGGCCTGCTGGAAGTACCGGAAGACGAGCAAGCGCCCATGCTGGAAGGCATTTACCGCACCCGCCTGAAAAAACAGCCGCCAGCAGAGTGGAAAGACCTCAGCGACGACGAGCGTACCGCCAAACTGCGCGGCGATATCCTTGCCCACTGGAGCGCTAACGAAGTGCTTTTGCGTAAGTTGGCGCAGGCGCGTGCTGCCGCTATCAAGCATTACCTGGTGAGTAAAGGTGGCTTGGCCGATGAACGCATTTACATGGTCGATGTCAGCCTCGGTGAAGCCGAAAACAACGGCCGCGTCGCCTCGCCATTGAACCTCGACAGCGAGTAGAAAAATTACCTGGCCGGCGTCGTTAAACAGCGCCGGCCAGTGTGACAGCGCTGATACACGGGTGTAGCCTAGCGCCCACCATCGTCCTTCGGACATTTCCCTTGAAAGCCCCGTTGTTAACCCTCGCCTTGCTTCTGCTCAGTGGCGCCGCGCTGGCCTCCAGCACGTTGCGCTGTGGCAAGGGTTTGGTCAGTGCTGACGACAGCGGCGCTGAAGTCGAAAGCAAATGCGGCACACCCGTTAGCCGCAGCATGCTGGGTAACAAAGTGATCTACGGCTATTACGGTGAACGCAGCGAAGTGCAGGTTGAGGAATGGACCTATGGCCCGCGTAACGGCATGTTCTACTTCCTGCGTTTTGAGGGTGATCGCCTGGTCAATGTCGATTCCAAACGTGGCGGCTAGCCACACTTAAAATAGGACAGGAGTCCTTGCTATGAAAAAGTCGCTGTTACTTGCTCTGCCCCTGCTGCTACTCGCGGCAAACAGCCAAGCGTCGTTGCGCTGTGCCAATGGAATCGCCAGTGAAGGTGACCGCTCCGTTGAAGTACAAGCCAAATGC
>NZ_JBBNAH010000621.1:0-1577 GCF_037994325.1 Pseudomonas sp. | reverse complement strand
AGCCCAGGGTTTCCACCAAGCCGATCGGCACAATCAGGCAAAACACGCTGAGAAACAGCCGTGGAAAATACACATAGGGGTAGGGCAGCGGCGTATTGGCAATGCGCTCCAAACCGCCTTGGGCGTTGGAAAGGTCGACCAGCGTGGATTCAATGCGCGCCAGGCGAATGCTGTCCAAGCGCTCGTTCTGGTACTCGCGGGCCAGCAGCGCGGCAGAGCCGTTAAGAATGTCGTTGGCGAAGTTGTAGGTGGTGTGGCGCCGGGCAAATTCACCGCTGGAGACAAATGCCTGCACCTCATCGGCGCAGCGTTCACCGCGCAGCGAGGCCGATAAGCAGCGTACATAGGCGACATGGCGGCGCAGCAACACTGTTTTCACCGGATTGGTTGCGCCATTGTCGTCGATCAGTGTCAGCACCTGGCGGGCAAAGCTGCGCGAGCTGTTAACCATCGAGCCCCATAACGTGCGCGCTTCCCACCAACGGTTATAGGCGCTGCTGTTGCGAAAGCTGATCAACACCACCAGGGCCGAACCAAGCAGTGTCAGCGGCATGGACGGCAGTTGAATCTTGCGGTCGAGAAACAGCATGTAGTCGACGGTAACGATCAGGTCCCACAGCAGTAGCCAGAACAACGCCCACCCGACATAGCCGATGGTTTTCAGAATATAGCTGTAGCCGTTGGCAATCGAATCAGACACGTAAAGGCCTCGCACGCTTTTAAAGAAAGGACGTTGCTTCGAGGCGTTGAGTTCGCAAAGGTTCGTCGCAGAGCGGTTGGCGCGCGGAGGGGTATCTGTCCAGATGTGTCTGATGCTTCGCCGTTGCGCTTTTTTTACAACGGGCTCGGCAGCTATTTACTTGGAATTTGCTCGACCTCGGCACGGCGTTTGCCTCATAAGGTTGGAAAAGTAGAGGCGGTTCAGTGATGAGCGAAATTCTGATACTCACCCATGTCGACTATTGCCCAGCCGGCCACCTGGCCAAGGTGTTGGACGAACGACAACTGGATTTCACCGTATTGCGTGTCGACCTCGGCGAGCTCGAGGGTTACGACCTGGACTCACCCAAGGCCGTAGCCATTATGGGCGGCCCCATGAGCGCCAACGATCCCTTGCCCTGGCTGGAAACCGAGATTGCCGCCTTGCGCTACTTCATCCAGCGCGACATCCCCTTGCTCGGTCATTGCTTGGGCGGTCAGTTGTTAGCCAAGGCGTTGGGCGCCGCCGTGCACCGGATGCCGTACCGCGAGATCGGTTGGCAACCGTTGTGGCAGGCCCATCAAGCCGCAGGCAATCCATGGCTGGAACACCTGCCAGATGAGTTCCCTATCTACCAATGGCACGGCGATACCTTCGATATTCCGCCGGGTGCTGAGCGCCTGCTCTCCAGCCCCTGGTGCCCCAATCAGGCGTTCGCTTGGGGTGACAAAGTGTTGGGCTTGCAAGGCCACCCGGAAATGACCGAAGAGCTGGTGCAGCTATGGTTGACCGACTGGGGCCATCTGCTCGACGAGACCCAGCCCAGCCAGCAGTCGTCACGCAAGATGCTCGACGACCTGCCTAATAAAGTGGCGGC
>NZ_JBBNAH010000620.1:0-3539 GCF_037994325.1 Pseudomonas sp. | reverse complement strand
GTACAGCCCCGATGACCCGCGGATTAAAAGCGACCTCACCGAGCAGCGCATTCGTGCCGCCGTCAGTGAGCAGCTCGACCAACGTGGTGTGCGCCAGGCCCCTGCCGGCAGTAAAGGCGATGTCAGTGTGCAAGCTTGGCTGATTGTGGAAAACCGTACCGACCAAGTTAGCACCAGTTACGGCGGCGCTTGGGGTGGTTATTGGAATGGCTACTGGGGCGGCCCGGCGTACACCGAAACGCGCAACGTCGACTACAAAGTCGGCACCGTGCAGGTCGACCTGTTCGACGGCAAAGATGGCAAGTTGGTGTGGCGTGGCAGCGCAGAGCAGATCGTGCGCAACAACCAAAACAGTCCGGTTGAACGCGAAACCGCTATTCGCGCAACCGTGGCGAAAATCCTGAGCCAGTACCCACCGCATTGACAATAACGCTGTTCCCTTGGGGCGTGCCGGTCCGTGCCAATCGCTAGATGCGCCCAGCACCCCCCAAGGGGCGGGCTGGGGTGCTACTGGCCTTTCCTTTCCTGCTCCATCGCCTCACCACTGGCGCGGCGCTGGTCTTCCAGGCTGCCACTGTCTTCCTCAATGACGCCGCCGCCACCCACAGCGCCGGAGCCACTCTGGTTGTTCATACCTGAGTTGCCATTGTTGACGCCGCCACCATTGTTCACGCCATTACCAGTATTCACCGAGCCAGTGCCGGTATTACCTGTATTGGTGTTGTAGCCGTTGGAATTCACACCATTGGTATTGGAGTCATTGGTATTAGTGGAGCCGTTGTTGTCGTTGGAATTGTTAGTACCGGTGGCGCCGGTGTTATCCGAATTGCCATTTTGCGTATTGGTATTGCGAGTGTTGGTGTTGTAACCGTTGGAGTTAAAGCCATTGGTGTTGGAGTCGTTATTGCCGCTTGAGCTGCGGTTGCCGCTGGCATTGTTGGAGTTCGCATTGCCAGTGGCGTTGCCGCCCGAGGACTGCCCAGCATTACCGCCTGCGGCGCCAGCACCAGAAGCACCGGCTCCTGCGCCGCCACCGGCACCACCACCAGCGCCTGCACCTGATGCGGCGAAGGTCGAGGCACTAGCGCTCAGTACGAGCACTAAGGCCATGCTCAAGAGGGTCGGCTTGCGAGTAAATCGGTTCATCTGTCGCTCCTTGAGCCGCAGGCTCATTGTCTGCTGTACAGGTTTTGGCCACTGCGCTGGGCAACAGTGCGAGGTGTTGGACGAATGGTTGTCCGGGTTACAGTCGCACTAGACATTTTTCTTGAGGCCACCCATGCCAACACTGACGCATCGCCCCGCCACTGCCGACGATTTGCCAGCAGTCGTAGCCATCCCACAGCACGCCCAAGAGCTGTTTTTCTGTTACCCCAAAGGCAATTGGCCGTTCACCGTGGAGCAACTGGCACAAGCCGTGGCACAGCGCGAGGCCAGCACGGTGGTGCTGTTGGATGACCACGTGGTGGGTTTTGCCAATTTCTACGCCAGCGAATATGGCCAACACTGCGCGCTCGGCAATGTGATGGTGGCGGCCACTGCTCGCGGCCAGGGCGTGGCGCATTATCTGATTGCGCAGATGGAGCAGATCGCTAAGGAACGCTTTGCTGCAAAGGAAATGCAGCTGAGCTGCTTTAACGCCAATACCGCCGGCTTGCTGCTCTATCCAAGCCTGGGTTACCAGGTGTACGGGGTAGAAGAGCGCCGCGACCCTCTTGGCCAGCGGGTAGCGCTGCTACTGTTTCGCAAGCCCCTCTAATACCGCCCATCGGCAGACAGATCTGTCCAAGAAAACCGGGCCTTGCGGTGATAGCCTTTTGATATTTTTTTCACGGCGAAAGCACTATGCTCGCCAAACGCCGCTCTTGTGATCACAAAATGATAGACGCCGAATTACCGCGTTCGCCGCACACCTTTGCCCTTTGGCGTGAAGTTCAAGACACCCGCGTACGCACACGCCTGGGTGGCGTTTACTACCTGCTCGCCTGGTTGCTCACCTGGCTATTTAGCGCCAACCCGTCGACCATTTTGCTGAGCGGCATAGCGGGTAGCATATTGTTTGCCGCACTGATGGTTGCGCGCCTTGTGCATGTGCCGCCGCCACTTCAAACCAGAAAGGACTTGCAGCGCTGGCTGGACCGCCACTGGGCCCTGGTGCTGCTTAACTCGCTGTGCTGGGGCCAAGCCCACGCCTGGGCCTTGTACAGCGATGCGTTAAAAGATTCGGCAATGATCGCCACCCTCAGCACCGTGGCTTTTAGCACGGCGATGACATTTAACTTTGCCATGCGCAAAAAACGCGCCTTTGTCGCTATTTTGCTGCTCTATGTGCCTGGGCTGGTGGTGATGGCCATGGATTGGCGCAACGGCCATAACCTGCTGATCACCTTGCTGTTCTACCTCAGCTATTTACTCCTGGCGCTAAACCGCAGCCACCGCGAATACCTCGCCACCCTCGACCTGGAACTGCGTTTACTAAAGCAGCAAGAAACGCTCGACCAACTCAGCCGCACCGACAGCCTTACTCAACTGGGCAACCGCTACCAATTCAACAGCCAATTCCAAAGCATGGTGGCCCACGCCAAGCGCACGGGCGAGCCGCTGGCCTTGGTGCTGCTGGATATCGACTTTTTCAAAAAGGTTAACGACCAGCGCGGTCATGCTGGCGGCGATGCCTGTTTGAGCGAGTTTGCCCAACGCATGCGCCACGTCTTTCGCCGCGACAGCGATGCGCTGCTGCGCTTGGGCGGTGAAGAGTTCGGCGTACTGATGCCAGACACCAGCCTGGAACAAGCGCAACTATTGGCCGAGCAGTTTCGCCAAGACCTGGCGCACAACGGCATCGACCTGCAAGGCGAACACCTGCCCCTGACCGCCAGCCTGGGCGTCGGCCGCCTCGATGTGCTGCGCGGTGAGGATGCGGAGAACTTCTTTAAACGCGTTGACCGCGCGCTGTATCAGGCCAAGCGCAATGGCCGTGATCGACTTGAACTTGCCGAGAGTTAATGCCCCTGCACTATATGCAGTCGTAATGATGGCAGCATGTAGTTAATTATTTATAAGACAGCGCGCGAGTATCGCACTAACCCTCTGCGTTCTGTCCGCTCGTGAACGCCTAGATTTACCGCAAACAGCCAACTTCAATTATTAATATAGCAAGCGACAATTATTTTATTTCTGCGGCCCTTTTCCCAAGAGCTATTTGCTTTATTGATTAACGCCTATAACGGGTACACGCTCTCCTCTGCCGCCCAGCATCGGCCAACTCGCCACTAGTAACTTATTGCCAACTCTGGAGTTCGCCCACAGCCGGAACGCTACTATTTTAGTGACTTAGAGGATTGTCACATGAACACAGCAAACAGCTCAGTCAGCCACTCCTCAACTCGTTCAAAGGGCAACAAGCAAAGACCCGAGAACGGCATCAATCAACACGGCAAGACTTATCTACAAAAGCTCTTACGTTTTCTATACGCGTTTACCGCCGCGGCCCTAGGCGTAGGAAGTTTATTGGCGGCCAGCCCTGCACTGGCCATTGT
>NZ_JBBNAH010000619.1:0-1849 GCF_037994325.1 Pseudomonas sp. | reverse complement strand
AAGCTCAACATTACTTTACGAGTCTGTTCCATCGGGCATCCAAGCAGTCAATATCAAAGACGGCAAACTGGCGGTCACCATGAGTTCGCAATTGATTAACTCAGGGCACAAAATCGTTGTATGGATTAACGGTAGATACACCGGCGAAGTTCAAAACAACCGCTACTTATACTCCCACAAACACGACATAGATGGCGCGTCCATCTTCACCTTTCCAAACCGCCCTCCTCTTTACGGAGACCTTATCCAGATCGGCGTAGTAACCAGCACTAACGCCCCGGAAGCTTCAGTGCTGCTCTACAGCGGCCGACCTTCTGGCATTCAAACGGTAACTGTCGAAAACGGCAAACTGTCAGCCACCCTGAACACTGAGCTCCTGCACTCCGGCAAAAATTTATTCTTCTGGATTAACGGTAACTACGCCGGCAATGTTCATAACGATGTTTCTTACTACTGCAGCAAAATAAACGTTGATGGTGGCTCCATCGTTTCGCCTAACACGCTGGTCAACGACGGCGATCGTATTCAGATCGGTATCGATCTAGGCGCTGGGCCCCATACGCCTGAGGCTTCAGAACTAATTTATGAAAGCGATGTTGACGGTATCGAGAGCTTCAACACGGCAACCGCAACTCCACCGCCTATGTAGAGCGTAGTGCCTGCCGTGCCGAAAAGTTAATTCGCCACGCCAGGCACAGCCAGAACCCTTTACCGCAATTAAAACGGACCCGCCAAGCCCAGGCTATCGAACGGCCACCCGCTTTGCCCGCACCCGGATTACGTCTGGATTCGGGCGCCTTGGTGACTGGCCCTACGGCTTGCCGCGCTTGCGAAACTCCATCGGTGTTTCCCCGACCCAGCGCTTGAACGCGCGGTAAAAGGTGCAGGGTTCGGAGTTCTCACTGCGTTAAACGATCACTTTTCACCCAGAAAAGTCGCACCGCACATTCAAACATGCCCATAAAAAAGCAGTAACGCTACATTTTCCGCATTAAGAAATAATTACTGAGGACTCTAAATACGGCAAAAAAATATCCAGAAATTTTCACATTGATCAATTTTATAATTCTCAAGGACATCACGATGCGTCTTTTAGAGATTACTTCAGCACATACACTTCGAAAAATCACAACAACCATATTCAGCGTTACTGCGACAATTGCGTTGTTAGGCTCAGCTCTCCCAGCCTTGGCAATTTCTGGCGGAGCTGCCTCAGCGAAACCCTGGGTTGTACAACTTATGGGCCGGGAAAATGGTAAGCGCATAACATGCAGCGGCGCAGCCCTTGGTCCCGATTTAGTTATCACCGCTGCACATTGTCCATGGACTGAAATCATCTATCCGGATGGCAGCAGAGCGGCGCCGCAGGCTTATTACTCCGTTGAAGGCGGCGCAGATATCAGATTGATTACCTTGGCCCAAACGCATCCACTCAAGGAGTACCCCACAATAGGGCCAAATTATCTGGCCGACAAACGCATACTTCCCGCTGGCACAGTTGGCACCGCATACGGACACGCTAACGGTGTGCAGAAGAGTCTTAGCATAAAGTTAAAAAACCATGGGCATACCAAGGAGACCCGTGAAGTCCTTCAAGTGGTCGGACGCAATGGTGGTGTTGAAAGAGGGGACTCGGGAGGGCCGCTCATAATCAATGGACTGCTGGTAGGCATACTGTCCGAGACCAACCCTGAACATACACTGGGTGAGTATCACGGGCTTTCCACCACAATTTCATTGCTCAGGCAGATGCAGCATGCCCGCGAAATGCGCTCGGTTGATATAGGTGAATCGGCTATACCTTGGATCAGCAAAGTGAGAGTTTCGAACCAACGCCTCTACGTAGACA
>NZ_JBBNAH010000618.1:0-3041 GCF_037994325.1 Pseudomonas sp. | reverse complement strand
GAATGGTACAGAGTTCTCATTGTAATTTTTCAGCGATTTTTCGATGTAGCGCCACTTGGTATTTATGCCGTTCAGCGACTCGCGAATTTGTGCGGTGTTCTGCGGTGCGCTTTCCATGCTGCTGAGCTTGCCGGCGAACTGGGTTACCAGGTCGTCGATGGAGTGTTCTTCACCCGCCGCGCTGCCAATAAAGGTGCCGCCCACCGATGCGCTGCGCGAAGCATAGTCCACGGCAATGGCCTGCATCAGAAGACTTTGCTCGCGGCTCTGTTGGGTCATAGGCGGGACGATCTGGCCGCTTTCTTGTTGGATTTTGCTGTACAGCTCGCTGCTCAGGGCCATCAACTGCTGATTGCGGGTAGCGAGGTCGGCTACCGGCTGCAAGTCAGTAAAACCCTGGGTTTTCATCGCGGTGGTGAGGTTTTTCAATTCGGCTTCGTAGGCGTTTAACTGCTGCTCCAACTGAGCGCGCATGGCCTTGGAAGCATCGCCAGGCAGGTCAGTCAGTTCGGCCATACGGGCGCTGGCGTCGTGCACCGATTCCTCGATCTGCCGCGCATAGCGCTGATCGCCATCCATGCTGTTGTACATATAAAAATCGCCAAGGCTCTTCTGCGCGGCCAGGCGTAGTTGATGCAATTTGAGTAGGTTGTCGGTGGGCGCGGTCGCGGGCGTTGCTGCAAAAGCGCTGTGCAGCGGAGCGAGAAGGGCGAGTAGGGCGCTAAGCGATATGGCAAGCAGACGGCTCGTCATGGGGTACTCCGTGGACTTCATTGTTTTTGTTTTTGTCACGCACTTTTGGCGTGTTGAGACGACTGTACTCGGACGCTTTGGCTTTGGCTAGCTGTGACCGGCATCACTTTGATGGCATGGGCCTTACAGCTATTTAGGCCCGGTCTAGAGCAGTTGGAATGTTTTCCCTTACACCAAGGTCAAAATCATCTGATGGCGCAACAGCTCGCTGCGCCCCAATTGACAAGCGCATCCTTTTGCACGAAGGTGTGCGCACCCGAATCAAACGGGCGTATGAATCAAGTGTTTGCTTTGTTGCAGCCTGGTTTATAGGCCGCCCGAATATCGCGTCGGCGGGTATGTCAGGCTGTTCGAGACTATTCTCGACGGTCCTGCTGCGGACGGGTCCGCTGCTTGGCGTCCGACGTGTACTGTTCAGCTTCCATACCGTGGAGATCAGTTGATGATTTACGAAGGTAAAGCCATCACGGTTAAGGCTCTTGAGAGCGGCATTGTCGAATTGAATTTCGACCTCAAGGGTGAGTCCGTCAACAAGTTCAACCGTCTCACACTGGCCGAATTGCGCCAGGCTGTGGATGCCATCAAGGCCGATGGCGCGATCAAGGGCGTGATCGTCAGCAGCGGCAAAGACGTATTTATCGTCGGCGCCGACATCACCGAGTTCGTCGACAACTTCAAGTTGTCCGATGAAGAGCTGGTAGCCGGCAACCTTGAAGCCAACAAAATCTTCAGTGATTTTGAAGACCTGGGCGTTCCAACTGTTGCTGCTATTAATGGCATCGCATTGGGCGGCGGTTTTGAAATGTGCTTGGCTGCGGATTACCGCGTCATTGCTAGCGGCGCCAAAGTTGGCCTGCCAGAAGTCAAACTGGGCATCTACCCAGGTTTTGGCGGCACCGTGCGTCTGCCGCGTGTTATCGGTACCGATAACGCCATCGAGTGGATTGCCGGCGGTAAGGAAAACAAAGCCGAAGACGCCCTCAAAGTAGGTGCTGTCGACGCCGTTGTTGCAGCTGACAAGCTCGCAGCTGCTGCGCTGGACCTGATCAAGCGCGCCATTTCCGGCGAGCTGGATTACAAGGCCAAGCGTCAGCCGAAGCTGGAAAAGATCAAGCTCAACGCCATTGAACAAATGATGGCTTTCGAAACCGCCAAAGGTTTCGTCGCCGGTCAAGCGGGCCCGAACTACCCGGCGCCGGTTGAAGCGATCAAAACCATCCAGAAAGCGGCCAACTTCGGCCGTGAAAAAGCCCTGGAAGCGGAAGCCACCGGTTTCGTGAAACTGGCCAAGACGCCTGCTTCGCAAAGCCTGGTTGGCCTGTTCCTGAACGATCAGGAACTGAAGAAAAAAGCCAAGGCTTACGACGCTATCGCCAAAGACGTGAAACTGGCCGCCGTACTCGGCGCTGGCATCATGGGCGGCGGTATCGCTTTCCAGTCGGCCTCCAAAGGCACGCCAATCCTGATGAAGGATATCCGCGAAGAGGGTATTCAGATGGGCTTGGCCGAAGCGTCCAAGCTGCTGGGTAGCCGTGTCGCTAAAGGTCGTCTGACTCCAGCGAAAATGGCTGAAGCCTTGACCGCTATCCGCCCAACCATGTCTTACGGCGACTTCGGTCACGTTGATATCGTGGTTGAAGCTGTGGTCGAGAACCCGAAGGTCAAGCAAATCGTCTTGGCTGAAGTGGAAGCCGTGGTTAAGGAAGATGCCATTCTGGCGTCGAACACCTCGACTATTTCGATCAACTTGCTGGCAAAAGCCCTTAAGCGTCCGGAAAACTTCGTCGGCATGCACTTCTTCAACCCGGTGCACATGATGCCGTTGGTTGAAGTAATCCGTGGCGAGAAGTCCAGCGAAGTGGCAGTTGCCACCACCGTTGCCTACGCCAAGAAAATGGGCAAAAGCCCGATCGTGGTTAACGATTGCCCAGGCTTTTTGGTCAACCGCGTGTTGTTCCCGTACTTCGGCGGCTTCTCCAAGCTGATCAGCGCTGGCGTGGACTTCGTGCGTATCGACAAAGTCATGGAGAAATTCGGCTGGCCCATGGGCCCGGCTTACCTCTCCGACGTAGTCGGCATCGACACTGGCCACCACGGCCGTGACGTGATGGCTGAAGGCTTCCCAGACCGCATGGCTGTTGAAGGCCGTACCGCTGTCGACGTGATGTACGAAGCCAATCGCCTGGGCCAGAAGAACGGCAAAGGTTTCTACGCTTACGAAATGGACAAGCGCGGCAAGCCGAAGAAAGTAACCGATCCGGTTGCTTACGAAGTGCTCAAGCCAGTCA
>NZ_JBBNAH010000617.1:0-8372 GCF_037994325.1 Pseudomonas sp. | reverse complement strand
CCGTAGAACGTGTCATCCAGGGCGCTGAGGTACTTCTTGTCGAACAGGTTATTGACGTTGAGGGTCGCCGACAGGTGTTCGTCAAATTGGTAACGCCCCATCAGGTCGACCACCGCGTAGTCGCCCTGTTCGGCCTTGAGCGTGGTGCCGGGCAATTGCCAGGACGTGGCGCTGAAGTGGATGCCGCTTTGCCAGTTCACCCCGCCGCCAATGGTCAGGCGGTTAAGCGCGCCAGGTAGCCGATAGGTGTTCCACAACTTGACCATATCCATGGGCGCCACGGTATTGATCCGCTCGCCCTCGGCGTTTTTGGTCACGCTGTGGCTATAGCTGGCCGTCACATTCCAGTCGGGCATTAGCTCGCCGCCGAGCTCCAGGTCGAAGCCTTTGGTTTTCGCCCCTTTCAGCGCGCGGTAGGCAGGCACGGTGGTGCCCGGCACCAGCAAGCCGGGGTCGCGCTCGGCCAAGTTGTCTTGCTTGATGGCGTACAGGGCCACGGCACTGGTCAGGCGGCCGCCAAAGTACTCACTCTTTAAACCCACTTCGTAGTTATCGCCTTCACGCGGGTCGAGGCTGGCGCCGTTGCGGTCACGGTAGGTTTGCGGTTTAAAGATGCTGGTGTAGCTGGCGTACACCGCGTGCCTATCGTTGAGGTCGTAGACCACGCCAGCGTAGGGCGTGACCACGCCATGCTCCTTGGCGGTAGTCGGCACATTGCTGCTCAGGGTGTAGTGGTAGCTGTAGTTACTCGAACGGGCGCCGAGAATCACCGCCAGGTCATCGGTGGGTTTGAAGCGTGCGGCTACGTAGCTGCCGGTCTGACGAATCAGGGTGTCGTTGTCCCACAACTTGCCGTTGGAAACCGGCTTGGCGGTCTGGTTATTCCAGTCATAAAAGTTAATCGCGCGGCCTTCGATGTCATCGTCATCGGGCGAGTTGCGGTCTTCAAAGCGCGAGTAGTTAAAGCCGGCCACCAACTCGTGCTCGCGGCCCAGCAACTGGAATGGGCCGCGAGCTTGGGCGTCGACGCCGGTCTGTTTTTGCCACGCCTCGCCAGCGCCGCCAAAGAGCATCATGCCGTTGCCAGTAGTCTTGTCGAGAAAGCCCCAGCTGGCCGAGGCCAACGTGCCTTTGCGCGAGCTGTACATCTGGTTGGCCGAAACCTTCAGGCTCCAGTCGTAGGCCAACTGTTGCTCCAGGATGGCAAAGGAATTCAGGGTGTTTTGCTTACGCCCGCTCCACTTTGCCGCCGGGTTTACTGAGCGGGAGAAGTCGGTTTGCGAGCCGTCGTTGTAGAACAGCGGGAAGTTGGCAAACGACACGCCTTTGGGGTCGTTCTTTTGGTAGTCGACACCCACAGATAACAAGGTCGAGTCGCTAAGGTCGGCTTCGAGAATGCCGTAGTAAACCTCTTTCTCCTGCTGGTAATAGTCGATGTAGCTGTTGTTCTGCTGGTAGGCGCCAACCAGGCGGCCGCGCAACTTGCCGCTGTCGATCAAGGGGCCGGATACATCCAACTCGGTGCGGTACAGATCCCACGAACCGAGCCCTGCGCTGACATAACCCTGGAAGCTGTCGGTCGGGCGTTTGCGCACCAGGTTGATGGTGCCTGACGGGTCGCCCGCGCCCGTGAGCAAACCACTGGCGCCGCGCAACACTTCCACATGGTCATACACCACCGTGTCGGCCAGGCTCTGCGGCGTGGCGCTGGTGGTGATTTGCAGGGTGGTGGGCACGCCGTCGTATTGGTAGCTGTCGATGGAATAGCCGCGCGAGTAGATGGAAAAGCGCTCGGTATCAATGTGCTGAACCGACAAACCGGGCATCTGTTCAAGCACATCGGTCAGGCTGTTGAGCTGTTGATCGTCGATGCGCTGGCGGGTGGCCACGCTGACGGTTTGCGGCGTTTCGCGCAGCGACAGGTTGAGCTTGGTGGCGGTGGACGTTTCCCCAGTCGTGTATGAACCGCTGCCTTCGGTGATGGCCCCCAGGCCAACACCCGACACGGTGGTGACGCCCAATTGCAGCGCACCGCTGTCAGCACTGATGGGTTCCAACAAGGCGCGATCAGCTTCCACAAAACGTGCGGTCAGGCCGCTGCCAGCCAGCAGTTTGCCCAGGGCTTCGCCGGCGCTGTAGTCACCCTGCAAACCGGGGCTGCTTTTACCGGCGGTAAGCGCGGCGTCTACCGACAACAGAATGCCGGCGGTACTGGCAAAGCTATTCAGGGCCTGGTCGAGGCTACCGGGGGCAATGGCGTAGTGGCGTTGACTGTGCTGCACCGCCTCAGCGGCTTGCACTGCGCTCGGCAACAGCAAGGGCGCGGCGAGCAGCGCAACAAACAGGGCGCTGGCAAGGGGGGAAAAACGCAGGTGGGGCATTCCGGCAATCCTCTTGAAGAATGCATAGGGGTTGGCTTCAAGAGGTATCCCGAGCGAAGCGGAGAAACCGACAATGGCAACGCGAAAATATTTTTCGCCCGTCAACAACTGCGAAAAAACGTCTAGCTAGTGAGCCGTACCGTCACCCAATAGCGGGTGCGGTAGTCGATCTGAATCGGTAGGGTTTGCGCCAGGGTGGCCAATACGCGGTCGGTGTCGGCTAGCGGAAATACCCCCGTCAGCAGCAACTTGGCCGCCGCCGGCTCGCAGCGCAGCAGGCCACGGCGATGGCGGCTTAAGTCGGCGAGAAACTCGCCCAAGGGTTGCCGTTCGGCGATCAAGCGGCCGTTGCTCCAGGCTACGGCGTTGCTCTGCGCGGGCTGCGTTGCGCCCACTTGGCTGGCGGAAAACCACACGCTTTGCCCGGCCTGCAAAGGCACCGCAGCCGCATGCCGAGGACGAATCTGCAGTGCGCCCTCGTAAAGGTCGGTACGACTGCCACCGTCCAGCTCGCGCACGCTAAAGCGGGTGCCCAGGGCTTCGATTTCGCCCGCCGCCGTTTCCACAATCAACGGCCGATGCGCGCCGGCTTCATGGGCGCTGGTCAATTGCAGCTCACCGCTGAACAAACGGATACGCCGCTCGCTGGCGCTGAATTGGATATCCACCGCGCTGCCGCTGTTAAGGTCTAGCCTGCTGCCGTCGGCCAATTGCAGGTGGCGGATATCCCCGGTGCCAGTGCGCACGTCGGCCAATTGCTCGCGGCCAAATTGGCTGCTGGTTAGCAGGTAGCCGCTGCCACCGGCGGCCAGCAACAGACCGAGGAGTTTTAGCGTGTCGCGGCGGCGATGATCCGGCACTTCGCGCAGCACGGCGCGCGCGGTGTGCGGCGGTACGCCGGCCAAGGTGCCCTGCAGGCGTTGTAGCCTTCCCCAGGCACGCTGGTGCTCCGGGTGAGCGGCCTGCCAGGCATAAAATTCGGCTTGCTGCTGGGCACTCAATTCACCGCCCCAATGCAGCATCAACCAATGGCTGGCCTGGGCAACAATGGCGGGGGCAACGGGAGCGTCGGCGGTCTGTTTCATTCGGCGTAGAGCACCTGATAACAGGCTTGAATGGCGCGCAGCATGTACTTCTGCACCGAGCTGACGCTAACCCCCAACCGCTCAGCAATGTGCACATAACTCAGGCCTTCGAACTGCGAGAGCAGAAACGCGCTACGCACGTTTTTCGGCATGGCATCGAGCATGGCGTCGATCTGCACCAGGGTTTGCAGAATCATGGCTTGGGTCTCCAGGCTGGGGGTCGACTCCTCAGCCAGGTAGGCGATGCTGTCGAGGTACGCCTGCTCAACGCGCTGCCGACGCCATTGGTCCACCACCAGGTTGCGGGCGATTTGCGCCAGGTAGCTGCGGCCTTCCTGGATGCCGGGCAAGCGGCGGCTGACCAGCAGACGCAAAAACGTGTCGTGGGCAATATCGGCTGCGCGCTCGCGATCGCCCAGGCGTTTGCGCAGCCAACCTTGCAGCCAGCCGTGATGATCACGGTACAAGCTGGTGACAGTGCTGTGCTGTACTGCATCGGGCTGAGATAAGGCCAAGGTAAAACTCCGAGCTGCCTGAGAGGCGACCGCAGATAAGAATGGCTCGCATCTTAAAGGCAGCGTCGGGGTTTCGGCAATGCCGGCGGCATTAAGCCGCGCGCGGATTAGCGGCCGTTTTTCTGATAGATGATTTTTTTCCTGCCGAACTCACAGCTGCCGACCACCATGCTCGGGTCTTTGGCTTCGGCGGCGTCGACGATCTCTAGCGTGTAGCTGACCACACCGGCCGCCTGGATTTTGCTTTCGATTTCCTGCTTAAGCTCGCTGCAGGATTTTGGCGCCGCCACTGCCTGCCCGGCGAGCAGGGTGAACAGCAGGCTAAGGACGATTCTGTTCATGGCAACGTGCTCCGAGGGTGATGATTAGTTCGACTGCACGGTGGCAGATTTGCTCTGTTGTTGCTGCAACTGCTCAAGGCGTTGTTGGCGCTCGGCATCGGGCAATTCGCCAAGCGTTTTGACCGCGGCGTAAAAACGCGGCCAGTCGCCGCCAACCTGGCGAAACAGCTCGGCAAAGGCCGGCTGCCATTGGTCGTATAGGCCGAAGGGCAGCAGCTTGGCGTTGTTCAGCGGGCTGTATATCCAGGCGTCGTACCGACCATCGCCGGCCCATTGTGTAGTACGCAGCACACGGTATTCACGGCGCAGGCGCTCAAATTCTTCGGCCTTTTCGCGGCGCATTTGTTCTGCCGATGTAGCGCTGGCATACAGGCGTTGCAAGCGCTCACGGCTGGCCAACACCAGGGCGCTGAACTGTTCGCGCTGACGCTCACGCGCGCCGTTTTCCGCGCTCTTTAGCCCGCGCGCCAATCGCCATTGGCGCAGGCCCTCGGTTTCGACAAAGCTGGCGTAGGACTCGTTAAAGGCGGTGTCGCCTGGCAGGTAAAACTGTTGATGGGCCAGCTCGTGAAAGATCACCGATACCCAGCGCTGGTCGTCCCAGCGCAGCATGGTGTTAAGCAATGGATCGGCAAACCAGCCCAGGGTGGAATAGGCCTCAATGCCGGCAACATAGGTGTCTAACCCCTCCTGCTTGAGCAAGGCTGCGGCACCGCGGGCACGATTTTGCTCATAGAAACCGCGGTAGGCGACGCAACCGGCAATGGGGAAACAATGAATCTGCGGTTCCAGGGAAAACTCCGCAGTGGCGAACACATTCCACACCACATAGGGCCGGCCCAAGTCGGCGTACAAGCGGTAGCTCCCGTTATCCGGCAGGGCCAGCTGGCGGCTGGCGAAGCTGCGCGCGTCTTGCGCCAGGAGCAGGCGTTGGCGCAGTTGCGGGTCGAGATCGGGTTTGGCCAGCAGCGTGCTGATGGGCTCGCGACGCGCCAGCAGGTCGAGCTGACCGCCGAGTAATTGCGTGTAGTAGCTGCAACCGTTCAGCAGCAAAACCAGCGCCAGCGGAACCCAGCGCCAGCGCGGCGGGTCGAGTAACAGGGATAAGCAGTGCGGCATCGCGCGAACCAGAGCAGCAGACGGTGGCGCTGAACCTACCCCATCTGCCACGCGCGCGCACCGCTGGATAACGATAAAACCAGACCCGGAGTCTCCCTATGCGCCCATTCCTCCTCGCCAGCGGCCTGCTTAGCCTTGGCGGTTGCGCTTTTATGCCCACGCCCGACCCAAGCCAGGCCTGGGTTGACTTGCGCACCAGCGAAAGCAATACGCTGCAGGCCGCCCAGGTGGATGCCACCACGCTGGACGATGATCGTTTTTTCCAAGTCAGCCCCGGCCAACACGAACTGCATATGCGTCTGCAATTTGCCGTCGAACCGACCAACATTGGCCCAGACAGCCAGGGCCTGGATCGCACCTGCGTGCTAAAGCTCGACTACCCTGAATTCACCGCAGGGCAACGCTACAATCTGGTGGCTGGCAGTATCGGCTTTCGCCCCTGGGCCAAGCTCTATAACCAACAGCACCAGTTGCTGGCCAAGGCCCGCGAAGGCCGTTGCGGCGACGTTTGATTGGCAACATCATGCGCCCATCCCCACCTCCCGAGATCGCCATGCGCCTGCTGCCTTATCTCTTACTCGCTATCCCCCTGAGCGCTTGCGCCGCCGCATTGCCGCAGGCTGATCCCCAACAGGCCTGGATTGAGCTGTACAGCACGCCGGGCAATACCCTGATGGCGCAGAAACTGGACGGCAAAAAGGTCGCGGATGGGCGTTATTTTCAGGTCAGCCCCGGCAGCCACGAGCTGAATGCGCGCTTTCAGTTTGAAGTGGAGAACGGCGGCGGCACGCTGGGCAATCCGCGGCAGATCACCTGCCACCTGAAGGTGAAGTACGACTTTGTTGCCGGCCAACGCTACCGTATCGAAGCCCGGCCGGTGGCCATGAGCACGCAGGCTTGGTTGTATGCCATGCCGCGTAAGGCGCTCAAGCAGGTTAGCGTCGAACGCTGTGGGCCGGTCTAACCAATACACCGTATAGGGCCTGAACCTATATTCCTCCGCGCGCCTCGAACCTAGATAACGCGGCGTCATCTCGACGCGCCGTGCAATCACGGGAGCGCGTCCTTTATGAGTTTTCTGCACTGGATGGTGGTGCTGGGCAGCATTCTGCTGATCCTCACCCTGGCCTCCGCGTATCTGCGCTGGTTACCTGTTACCACATCGACTTTGTACCTGGCCTTCGGCTTAGCGATCGGCCCATTGGGTCTGGGCCTGTGGCATCTGAAATTTGCCGAGGTAGCCGGTTGGCTTGAACACCTGACGGAAATCGCCGTGCTGTTCTCGCTGTTTAGCGGCGGTATGAAATTGCGCCTGGCGTTTACTGACCCAGCGTGGCGCGCCGCCTATTTGCTGGCCGGGCCGGTGATGCTGGCGTGCATTGCCGGGGTGGCGCTGGTGGGGTTTTACGGGCTCGGTTTAGGCATTGGTTTGTCGATGCTGATTGGCGCGGTGCTGGCCCCCACCGATCCGGTGTTAGCCAGCCTGGTGCAGGTTAACCATGCGCGCGATTTCGATCGAGTGCGCTATGGCTTGTCGGGCGAGGCGGGGTTTAACGACGGCGTGGCGTTTCCCTTTGTGCTGTTTGCGCTGTTATGGATTCAGCACAACGGCGCCAGCGGCGATTGGCTCACTGGCTGGGCCATGCAGCGTTTGCTCTGGGCCATTCCGGCGGGCCTGCTGATCGGCTTTTTGCTCGGGCGCACGGTTGGCCGCCTGGCTATTTACCTGCGCACCCGCCACCGCGACGCGAGCATCTCGCCCAACGATTTTCTCGCCATGGCGCTGATCGCGCTGTCGTACTGGCTAGCCGAGACGGTAGGCGCCCTGGGGTTTCTTGCCGCCTTTGCGGCTGGCATCGGTCTGCGCCATGCCGAGATTGCATCGTCAAATAACTCCAGCGTGCCGGCCGAAGACGCCGTGGCGGCGGCATTACCTAAAGAGGCGGGCAGTTTGAGTGCAATGAAGGAACAGGCCAGCGACACCACCGAGCCCAAGGTGGCAGCGGGGCTGCTGATGGGCGAGATTTTATCGTTTGGCGATATTGTTGAGCGGGTGCTGGAAGTGTTGCTGGTAACGTTGCTCGGCGCCCTGCTGGCTTTTCACTGGGACTGGCGCGCGCTGCCGTTGGGCTTGGCGTTGTTCTGCGTAATTCGGCCGTTAAGCGTGATCGCCCTGGTGCGCGGCAAAGCGGTGGATGGCCGGCAACGGCGGCTGATGGGCTGGTTTGGTATCCGCGGGATTGGCAGCCTGTATTACCTGGCCTATGTGCTCAATCACGGCTTGGACGGTTCGGCCGCTGAGGAGGCGGTAAACCTGACGTTATCGGTGGTGGCCTTGAGTATTTGCCTGCACGGGCTGACCACGCAGCCGTTGTTAGACCGGTATGAACGGCAGAAGGCTAATGCCTAGTAGGGTGTGCTGCGCGCACCAGCGGGTAGCGGGGTGAACGCCTGGTGCGCACAGCACACCCTGCGGCGGTATTTAGTTTTCCAGCGTCGCTTCCAGGGTGATGTCGGCATTCAATACTTTGGATACCGGGCAGCCCGTCTTCGCGGTTTCCACGGCCTTCTCGAATGCTTCACGGTCAGCGCCAGGAATCTTCGCACTGAGTTTTAGGTGCACAGCGGTGATGGCGAAGCCGCCATCGACTTTGTCGAGGGTGACTTCCGCGTGGGTGTCGATGCTTTCAGCGGTCATACCCGCTTCGCCCAGCTCTTTGGAGAGAGCCATGGAGAAGCAGCCCGCGTGGGCGGCGCCGATCAGTTCTTCAGGGTTGGTGCCAGGGCCATCTTCAAAGCGGGTGTTGAAGCCATACGGGCTTTGTTTCAACACGCCGCTCTGGGTGGAGATGGTGCCTTTACCGTCTTTGATGCCGCCTTGCCAGTGAGCCGATGCTGTCTTTTTCATCTGTGTTCTCCAGTGTCTTTGAT
>NZ_JBBNAH010000616.1:0-2503 GCF_037994325.1 Pseudomonas sp. | reverse complement strand
TGTTGAACACACTGACTTCATCGCTGAGTTTGTCCTGGCTTTTCTGCCGGCTTTCGCTGTGGCCGATTTCCCAGCGGCTGTTCCACACCTCGTTGAACTGCGCATCGATAAAACCGCTGGCGCTGCTAAGGCTGAAGTCGGTGTAGGGCTGCTGTGGATAACTGAGGAAGGTGCTCATATCGAAGCGGCCAAACGGGTTGTCATACTCATTGCGCCCGCGTTGATCGAGCAGGCTGACGCCGCCCTCCAGGCGCTCGCTGAATTGGTGGCTGAGGTTGAAGCTAAGGGCCTTGTTACGGTAGGCGTCGTGGTCGCTATCAGAATCGTAGGAGGGGCCGGTGCGATCAATGCCAGCAGTTTCGTCGAGGCTGCCATTGAGGCTGAAACGGGTTTGCTCATCGCCGCCACGCAGGCCCAGGCTGCGTTGCCAACTCTGCTGGCTGCCGGCGCTAACTGCCAGGCTTGGCTGCAAGCCACTGGCGCCACGGCGGGTGAAAATCTGCACCACACCGCCAATGGCATCGCTGCCATACAACGCCGAGCGCGAGCCGCGTACCACTTCAATGCGTTCGATTTGCTCCAGACTCAGGTACTGCAAGCTGGCGCCGCCGTCGGAGGCCGAGCCGATGCGCTGGCCGTCGACCAAGATCAGGCTTTGCGTGTTGCTGGCGCCGCGAATAAACAGCGAGGTGTTGCTGCCGCGCCCGCCGTTTTGCACCAGTTGCACGCCAGGTACACGGCTGAGCAAGTCGGTGATGGAGCTGGGTTGCAGGCGCTCGATATCGGCGCGGGTAAATACCGTCGCCGCAGCGGTGGCCTGGTTTAACGGCTCGGCGCCGCGGCCGGAGGTGATCACGGTTTCTTCCAGCCGCAGCGCGTTTTCACTGCTTTGCCCGTGGGCAAGCAGGGGCAGCAACAACGCCGGCAGGGCGAGGTGAATGGATTTCATGGCAGATCCTCAAAAGAAATATTTGAGGAGGGCATAGGCAAGCGCGGCAAACCTGGGCGGCCACCTGCGCTTGATGGTGCTGCCCTCCGCAACACCAGTCGATTCCGCACAGGCCGGTCTCCGGGCTTTCGACTGAAAGAACCACTTTCCTGCCGCGATCACCTTCCCAGGTAAAACCCAGTGGTGTGTTGATCGGGCATGCAGCACGGCTGCGGTCGATTACCGTTGCGGGGGCAGCGCCGGCCTGGCTCGTTGTGAGCGCACCGGCTTCCCGTTTAACGCCAGCTTCCCCTGGTTAAAAGCGGGAGGAGGGCGCACCTGATTGGATAAACGTCGGGCAAGGTAGCGGCGCAGGTGGGGTGGGTCAAGGCGAGTGTGACTGACGGGATGCGCTGCGCGCGGCCTGGGTCTCCGCCTGCGCGGTGAGGACGGTGTCGTTCGTACCGTCCCCATCGCCTCCGCGCAGGCGGGGGCCCAGGTGCGGCGCTGGCACTGAGGCTAGGTGGTCGACTCCATTTGCCCCAACCGACTCGCCGCCTTATGCAGGTCCAACACCAAACGCTCCAACGCCCGCGCGGCCAGCTGGGTTTGGTTAGCCGCCTGAGCACTTTGCCCGGCGCCGTTGCTGATGGTTTGCGCCTGCCGGTTGGCGGCTTGGGCTTGGTCGCGTTGCGTTTGCATGGCGCGGCTGATCTGGCCTATCTGGTTCTGCATGCCGGCCACTTCCTGGTGAATGCGCTGCAACGCCTGGTCGGCCAGGTTGGCCTGTTCCACACTGGTTTCTGCGCTCTGTTGGCATTGCTGCATTGAACCTACGGCCTGCACTGCCTGCTGGCGCATGCTGTCCAGGCTCTGGGCGATGGCGTGGGTGGCTTCGGCGGTGCGGCGCGCCAGGTTGCGCACTTCATCGGCAACCACGGCAAAGCCGCGACCGCTATCGCCAGCGCGCGCCGCTTCGATGGCGGCGTTAAGGGCCAGCAGGTTGGTTTGCTCAGCAATGCCGCGGATGGTCTCGCTGATGTGCTGCACCGCCTGGGTGTTTTCGCTGAGTCCTTCAATGGTGGCGGTGGCTTCAACCACCTGTTGTGCCAAGTGGTTGATCTCGGCGGTGGTGCGTTGCACCACCTGCGCACCTTCTTCGGCTAGTTGCAGCGCCTGCCTAGAGGCCTGCTCGCTGCCCAGAATATGTTCGGTCATGGCGCTGATGCTGTGGCTGACGCCTTCGGTCGCCTCCGCCGTAGCCAGTGCCGCGCTGCTCTGCTGGTTGGCACACAGGCTCACGGTGCCGGAGCTTTGGTTCAGTGCTGCGCTGGTGTGATTAAGGGCGCTACCGGCACAGACAATGCTCTGCATGGTGTCGTCCATTTTGTCGACAAAGCTGTTGACCCAGCCTGCCAGCGAGCCGGTTTCGTCGGCTTGCAGATTTTTGTCGGTAAAACGCTTGCTCAGCGGCGCACCGCACTCGGCGGTATCCAGAAAAAAATCACACAGCGCCTGCAGCTTTTGGCTACGCGGGCGCAGGCTGAAGTACCAGAAATTCAGCAGCACCAAGGC
>NZ_JBBNAH010000615.1:0-2148 GCF_037994325.1 Pseudomonas sp. | reverse complement strand
TGCTTCGCTCCGACCATGGCATCACTCGATCTCCCGATTCGAAGGATTGCCTAAGCCTAAATGCGTTACCTATGTCTCCCGACACCTGTTACCTATGTCTCCCGGCTGAACACACAGCACACCCTACCGAGCGTTATCTGCCGCTAAGTGCGCCCCCGCGCACAACCGGCTCACTAAAAACGTCAGCAAAGGTTGCAACCGCTTTGCCATCGCCGCCCACCCCGGTAGCATCCGGGGTTCGCGCACAAAGGGGTAATACATGCCAACCAAACTCAACGCCTGCCTGGATGCCGTCAATCAAATCCTGCTAGGCAAGGAACCCCAAGTCCGCTTGGCGCTGACGTGTTTATTAGCCCGCGGCCATTTGCTGATTGAAGACCTGCCCGGCATGGGCAAAACCACCCTGAGCCATGCCTTGGCCAATGTGCTGGGCCTGAACTTTCAACGTATTCAATTCACCTCCGATTTACTCCCCGGCGACATCCTCGGCACCTCGGTGTTTGATAAGGACAGCGGCCTGTTTGTGTTCCACCCCGGCCCTATCTTTGCCGAGTTGGTGCTCGCCGATGAGATCAACCGCGCCACGCCGAAAAGCCAAAGTGCGTTGCTCGAGGCGATGGAGGAGGGCCAAGTGACCATCGAGGGCGCCACCCGCCCGTTGCCTGAGCCGTTTTTTGTGATTGCCACGCAAAACCCGGTCAGCCAGGGCGGCACCTTTGCTTTGCCAGAGTCGCAGCTCGACCGTTTTCTGATGCGTTTATCCCTAGGCTATCCCGCCAAGGCCGCGGAAAAAGCGTTGCTACTGGGCGAGGCGCGCCGCGAGATGTTGCCGCGTTTGGACGCCGTACTGAGCCATCAACAACTCGCCGAGTTGCAGGCCGAAGTGCCCAAGGTGCGGGTCAGCGATGCCTTGGTCGACTATGTGTTGCGCCTGGTGGAAGCCACGCGCACGCAGCCGCAGTTTGCTTGGGGCTTGTCGCCACGGGCGAGCTTGGCGCTGTTGGCTGCCGCCCGCGCTTGGGCATTTTTGGCCGAGCGCGATTATGTGATTCCCGAGGATGTGCAGGCGGTATTGCCGTCGGTAGTCGGCCACCGTTTACGTGAACGCGCCGACCCCGCCGGCCATGGCGGCGGCGCGTTGGTGCAGTGGTTGCTGCGCGAAGTGCCCGCTCTGTAATGGCAATGCTTAAACAACGTTGGCAGCGCTGGTTGCAACGGCGTATTCCGCCGGCCAACAGTGTGCTGCTAACCCAGCGGCGGATTTTTATTATCCCCACGCGCATCGGTGCGGCCTATGGCGTGGCGTTGTTGTTGATGTTGATGGCGGGGGTCAACTACCAGAACAGTCCGGCCTATGGCCTGACGTTTTTGCTGGCAGCAGTGTTTATCGTCGCCATCCTGCACACCTATCGCAATCTAGCCAGCCTGACGCTGCATGCGGCTGGCGGCAGCCCGGTGTTTGTTGGCGAGCAGGCAACCTTGCGTGTGCGCCTGAGCAGCAATGGCCGCGCCCATCAGTCCATTGCTCTCGGCTGGCCGCCCCAGGCGTTGCAGCAGTACGACGTACCGGCCAATGGCATGAGTGAGTGCGAGGTCACCGTGCCTGCGCTGCGCCGTGGTTGGCTGCGCCCGGGCCGTTTGCGGGTGGAAAGCCGCTTTCCGTTGGGCATTTTGGTCGCCTGGAGTTTGGTGGACTTGGACCAGGCTCTGTTGGTGTACCCACGCCCCATCCCTGGTGAGTTGCCGCTGGCGGCCGGCGCCCGTGAGGATGATGACGAAGATCAGGGCGCGCGGGTATTGGGCATGGGCGCCGATGATTATCAGGGGCTGAAAGCCTATCAGCCGGGTGATTCCAAGCGGCGTTTGCATTGGAAAGCCTATTCCCGTGGCCATGGTCTGCTGGTCAAGGATTTCGCGGCATTGGCCGGGCGCGATCTGTGGTTGGATTTCAGCGAGTTGGCGGGCGATAACGAAATGCGTCTGTCGCTGCTGTGCCATTGGGTGCTGGCGTTGTCGGAGCGTCAGCAGTCTTTTGCTTTGCGCATGCCAGGCGTGGAGTTAGGCCCGGACAGCGGCGAAACCCACCGTGAGGCGTGCTTGCGGGCGTTGGCGCTGTTTGGCGATGAGGACAAACGATGAGCGCCGTGC
>NZ_JBBNAH010000614.1:0-3516 GCF_037994325.1 Pseudomonas sp. | reverse complement strand
GGTTAAGTGCAAGAAACGGATTGCAGCGCAGCTAGTGCTTGGCATGTTCTGCATTGAGGACGTTTGTTCCTCAACGGGTGGCACCCGCTTGGGCCGTAAGGCTCGTCGCTGAACGGCAGCTTCTGGCAGGATGCAGCCGATCCTGATCGCCAACTAACAGCAAGAACCGGGCATGGATCTATTTCTGCCGATACCCGACCTGCTAGATTCCATCCTCACTTGCCATGGTGATCGCCAGGCAACTCTCTCGATGAAAAGGACTTCCACATGACCGGTGTAGTGCTCGGTAAACCCAATGCTGAAACGTTGGCGTCAGCCCAGTTCAGGGATCTGCTGGATGGGTTGATTCAGGCGGGCTATGTCCAGTCCCGCGTGGTTGGCGTGGAGCCGCAGATCTACACCATGGATGTAGTCTTATAAGGCGCTAGGGACGACGATATGGAAGTTTATGTTTCGCTGGCAGTGAAGCCGAAACCCACCACTCAGCAGCCGCTTGCCGACTTCTTCAACGCCCTGCGCGACGGTGATACGCAAGGCGCTACTCAGGCGTCAGCGCAGCTTGGCACCGAGGCATTGCAGGCTTTCGAGCGGATCAGTGCGCGCTCAGCTTTCAGCGATTACCTGTCTACGTTCGGGCGCGTGGCCGTGAAAAAGACCACGATAGCGGCCGACATTGTTGCGGGCTCGGAAGGCTTTGAATTCGCGGTCGCGCTTATGGAGTTGCTCGGTCCCTATTGCAAGGAACTCACCGGCACGTACGAGCATGACGAAGAGCCCGAAGACGAGGAGTGGCCGATCCAGCTGACGTACACCCAGGGTGAGGTTTACGCCAATGGCCATTTGGCGGTGAACCGCGATGTCTCGCACGGGGATGTCAGTCACGCCCAGACCGAACGCGCGTCAAGCGCGCCGCAGCACGCGCTCCAGTTCGACTGCCACTTTGATCAAACGGAGCGCGCCGCGACCTTTGCCGATCTGTTGGAAAATAGGCCCGAGCAGTTGGTGGAGCAACTGCGATTGCACGCACCCAAGGATGAGCGTCTGGAGTGGGCGCTGTCGGATCCCGACTATGCCTGGCGATATGTCCGCCGGCTTTCCGTCCGCCGGCAAGGGCACCAGGTAACAGGCATTCTGGTGGTTGCCAGTTCGCAAGTCAGCATGTGGCGGGCAGTCGGCCCGGGCCTTGCTCTGCTTGGCGCCAAGCTAGCACGGGTAATGCGCCTTTCGGACGACCTCGCGTACACCACGGGAGTCGTCCATTTGGTGGACGGTGACATGGTGACAGTGGACCGGTATGCGCTGGCCGGCCGGTGCGAAGAACCGCTGGTGGCCGCGCTGTGGCACGACGACGTGGCGCGACTACGAGCGTTGCTAGCTGACGGCACAGCGACACCCGCCGCGGTCTTTTCCTTGGCAGCCCAGGCTGGTGCAACGCAGTCACTGACCCTGTTGTTGACTCTGACACCGGGAGTGCTCAATGAACCGGACGCCTATGGCAATACACCGCTGGTGAATGCCTTGCTAGGTGGGCAGGTCGAGGCCACACGACAATTGCTGGCGGCGGGAGCTGAAGTGAACGCCACCGTCTACCTGACGCCAGCTCTGCAAGCGCTCGAGGTTACGGAAAGCAGGCTGCAGGAGGCGCAAAACGCGTGGTCCTTCAGGGCGGTCTACCGCTACACCCGCGAGCACAAGATGGTGGCCGAGGACCATTCTGCCATCGAATGGGCATTGTCCTATCGCCAGCACGAAGTCGCACATCTGCTCTTAGATCATGCCCCAGCGTTGTGCTGGCCGGAGAGTGACGACCAGCTATCTTCGGTAGCGTGCTGCATCGACGGCGGTACGCCGGCGTTGCTGCAACGGCTGCTGGCAGTGGCCGACAGCGAAGGCCACAGTGAGCCTGAGGGCGAGCACTGGCTGGACCAGGCGATCTATCTGCAGCAATACGAGATGGCCGAGATACTTTTGGCTTATGGCTGCGACATCAACCGCCCCAACCATGGCAACGAAACGCCCCTGCACACCGCTACCCTGACGCATCTCGGGCTGCAAGCGAACCAGAGCATCCCATTCCTTTTGGCCCGCGGCGCGCATGTGGACAGCGTCGATGAAGACGGCAAAACGCCGCTGATGTGCGGTTTCGGCTGGATATCCGAACTGGCTCAAACGCAGATGTGGGCGTTTCATTGGCTGCTGAGTGCCGGTGCCGACCCACGGGCCAAGGACCACCAGGGGCGCTCGGTAAGCTGGCATGCAAAAGACGCGGGGTTTTCGCTCAAGGAAGTGCTGGCCTTGTCCTGCTCCATGCCGAAACAACACTGGACGTAATGGGGTAACGGAGATTTCTTTTCCCTACTCTAAAACGTCCGCTTTTGGCCGTTAGCAGTCGTTGGGCCCGATTAAATCGACGATCGCAATTCAATGCGCGCCCTAGTGGGTATTGCCTTGGTTCTCCCTCAGCGCTTTCGTATGATGGTTCGACACCCGATCAGGAATGTCTTGGCGTGAAATCGTCATCGAAAATTGCTTCACCGAGCCAAGGTGTACCTGGCAGCGCCAAGTGGGATGTCAGCGACGCGGTAAACCAGTTGTCCTGGGACGACTTGCGCATCATCAAAACGCTCAGCGAATGTGGTAATCGCGCCGACACGGCGAAGAAGCTGGGCGTCAACGTTTCCACCGTCTCGCGTAGAGTGGCCCAAGTCGAGAAAACGCTGGGGGTCGCCCTGTTTGACCACCGCCGTTCCGGCTATATGCTCACGGCCGAAGGTGCGGAGCTGCGGGCACTGGCCGAACGTGTAGAGCTCGATATCGTGAGTGTCGCCCGGCGTGTATCACGGGCAGGGCAAGGGCCGCTGGGCAAGCTGCGAATCACCACCAGTGACTCGCTGCTGCTGCACTTTCTCACCCCCATCATTGCTGACTTCAAAACGGTCAACAAAGGGATTGCGATCGAAGTGCTGGTGGGCAACCAGACCCTGAGTTTGGCCCGTGATGAATCGGACATTGCGGTGCGAGCGACTAATAAACCATCGGAGAGTTTGGTGGGGCGCAAGCTTGCGACGATCGCCTGGGCACTCTACGGCAGCGTCAAGAGCACGCCTGCCTCTGCGCCGTTCGTGGATGGCCAGCAGTGGGTCTCTTATTCAGGAGCGCTGTGCGGCTTGAAGGCAGCGAGCTACCTCGAATGCCGCGTGGAGGCGAACTGCATTGCGTACCGTACCGACTCAGTCGCCGCGGCCAGTGCGGCCATCGTCGCCGGACTGGGGTACGGCTTTCTTCCCTGCATGCTGGGTGACATCACGCCTGGCCTGGTCCGTGTCGGCCCGGTAGTGCCCGAGCTCAGCGATGATCTGTGGTTGCTCACCCACCAGGACATTCGAAAGTCGTGGCGGGTCAAAGCATTCATGACGTTTTGCGCTGCAGCAGTAGCCAACCAGAAACCTCTCATCGAGGGGCACCTCGCGCTCCCGGTTTCGTAACTGAAACCGGGATTCGGGCTTAGTCGGCGCG
>NZ_JBBNAH010000613.1:0-2839 GCF_037994325.1 Pseudomonas sp. | reverse complement strand
CCAAGCAACTACCGCAGTAATCACGCGCACAAAAAAGCCCGAACCAGGTTCGGGCTTTTTTAGGAACGATCAACGGACGGCTACTTCACCTTATAGATGATGCCTGGACTGCATTGCACCATCTGGTAGTGATCCGGCAAGCCATTGAGTGCTTCAGACGCACCAAGGAACAAATAGCCTCCTGGCTTCAACGTCGCATGAATACGCAGCAGGATGTCTTTCTTCACCTCAGCGGAGAAATAGATCAACACGTTGCGGCAAAACACGATGTCGAACTTGCCCAAGCTGGCGTAGCTGTCCAGCAAGTTGAGCGGGCGGAACTCCACGCGACTGCGAATTGCCGGTTTAATCGCGAAGCGCCCTGCCCCTTTTGGATCGAAGTAGCGCTGCAAGCGTTCCTGGGACAGGCCTCGGCCTATCGCCAGACTATCGTACTCACCGGATTTGCACGCTTGCAGCATGGCGCTGGACAGGTCCGTCGCCACAATCTGCACCCCTCCTTTGAGCTGGCCAAGATTGGTACGCTCAAATTCATCGGTGGCCATCGACAGGGAATAGGGTTCCTGACCAGACGATGACGCCGCCGACCAGATACGTAACCGTGCACTGGGGTTGGCCTTGAGCAACTCCGGGTAAACCCGGTTTTTCAGCACTTCAAAAGGATAGGTGTCACGAAACCACAGGGTTTCGTTGGTGGTCATGGCATCAACCACCTGCTCGCGCAAACCGCCGCGCGGCATGCCTTGCATGCGTTGCACCAGCTCTCCGAGGGTTTTGATGCTGTTCTGTTCCATCAGCTTGTTCAGCCGGCTAGAAACCAGGTACTGCTTGTTGGCGCCCAACACAATGCCACAGGCCTTTTCCAGGAAAATCCGGAACTGCTCAAAATCCACGTTACCTGAAGACACTAGCGCTGCCTCACCATACATATAGGTTGCTGAAGGGCTGCAAGGCCCTCAGCCCTCATTCCGAAACATTAATGCGCTCAATCACGCGGGAAGCCAGATCATCTGGACGGAATTTAGCGAGGAAGTCATCCGCCCCCACTTTTTTCACCATAGCCTGATTGAATACGCCTGACAGGGAAGTATGCAGGAGGATATGCAACTTCTGCATGCGCGAGTCCGCACGAATCTCCGCCGTCAGGGTATAGCCATCCATTTCCGGCATCTCGATATCGGAAATCAGCATGATGAATTCGTCTTCCGGGCGCTTACCTTCGTCCGCCAGTTTGCGTAGGAAATCCAGCGCCTGACGACCATCGTTCAGGGCTGTAACTTCTACGCCTACCGACTGCAGACAACGGGTGACCTGCTTTCGTGCCACCGACGAGTCGTCAACGATCAGCACATGCTTGGTCACAGCCTTACCTTGGGTCTCCACATCAATGACCCCAGCGGTGATCACTTCAGAGACAGGCGCCACCTCGGCGAGGATTTTCTCCACGTCGATAATTTCCACCAGTTGCTGATCCAGGTGGGTTACGGCCGTGAGGTAGTGGTCGCGCCCAGTGCCCTTGGGTGGCGGATGGATCTCTTCCCAGTTCATGTTGACGATGCGTTCTACCGAGCGCACCAGAAACCCCTGAACCTTGGTGTTGTATTCAGTAATGATGACAAAGCTGCTTTCCAGGTCTGCCAAACCAGCACGGCCGGTAGCCATCGACAGATCAAGAATAGGAATGGTGCCGCCACGAATATTGGCCACCCCGCGAACCACCGGGCTGGATTTGGGCATGATGGTGAGCTTGGGGCATTGCAGCACCTCTTTCACCTTAAACACGTTGATGCCGTATAGCTGCTTACTATCAAGGCGGAATAACAACAGCTCGAGTCGGTTCTGCCCCACCAACTGCGTACGCTGGTTAACCGAGTCCATCACTCCGGCCATACCCTGCCCCTCTTAATTGTTTTAACCACCAACCCCTGCTTAGCCTAGCAGCCGGCACGGGCTTTGCTTTGAAGCTACACATGAAACTGATAACGCCACTTTTCCGACACTCACCGCGCCGATCACCTAGATTAATCAGATCATGGCTGGCTTTGCTGGCGTTTGGCCACATTAATTACGCAGCCGCTGAGCTGACATTACCTGAACAACTTATCGGCGCAAGCCAAGGCTTTCTTGAGGTCACGGTTCAGGACTATTTAGAGCGTAGCGAAATCCAGGCGCGACAAGAGATTCAAATCAAGCAACTCGACCCACGGTTGCAATTGCCACTATGCGACGAAGATTTGACGACGTCTCTGGAAAGCCCTGCGCAGCCAGTTGGTCGAGTCACAGTGAGGGTTAGCTGCGAAGGGGCGACACCGTGGACAATCTTTGTTCCCGCCCAAGTAAAGCTTTACCGCAACGTGGTGATCGCCATCCGTCCGCTTAAGCGCGCGACGGTCCTCAGCCAAGCGGATGTAGCGTTGGTTGAGCGAGATGTCGGCTTGCTCACGCAAGGCTATATGACCGATCTGGACCAAGTACTGGGAACCAAGTTGACCCGTGGAGTCATGACCGATCAAGTGCTAGCGCCGGTGACTATCGAACAAGCCGAAGCTATTCGTAAGAGTGAGCAGGTGGTAATTAGCGCTAAAAAAGGCGGAATTAACGTGCGTATGCCCGGCGAGGCGCTGTCCGGTGGCGTCATTGGTGAACAGATTCGTGTACGTAACCTGAGTTCACAGCGCGTTATTCGCGCCCGCGTTGTTGGCCCAGGCGAAGTAGAAGTACAGATGTAGATGGTTTTTTGCGCGCAATTTACCGTTAGTTTTCATACACTGACCGCCTGTGAGGCGCGGCAAACGGCGACGGGAAAAAAATTCTAAAGTTTTCTTCAGCACCGCCGACA
>NZ_JBBNAH010000612.1:0-14737 GCF_037994325.1 Pseudomonas sp. | reverse complement strand
GTTTTGGGCCTCCAAGCGGGCGCGGTAGTCGTTGGTGATGCGCTCGGCGTTGGCCAGTTGCGCCTTGGTCGGCAACAAGCCGGCGCGGTTAAGTTCGGCCCAGCCGTAGAACTGGCAGGTGGCGAGTTCGACAAAGTCGGCTTCCAGCTCAAGGCACAGGTCGATGATGCGTTCGATGCTGTCGATATTGTGCCGGTGGGTGACGAAGTTCAGCACCATCGGGTAGCCGTGGGCCTTCACCGCGCGGGCCATGGCCAGCTTCTGGGCGAAGGCCTTTTTTGAGCCGGCGAGCATATTGTTCACCTCCTCGTCGGCGGCCTGAAAGCTGATCTGGATATGGTCCAGACCCGCTTCACTGAACTCGGCGATGCGCTTTTCGGTGAGGCCAATGCCGGAGGTGATCAGGTTGGTGTAGTAGCCCATATCGCGGGCGGCTTTGATCAGCTCAGCCAAGTCTTGGCGTACCAGCGGTTCACCGCCGGAAAAACCCAACTGCGCGGCGCCCATTTCCCGCGATTGGCGAAACACCTCAATCCACTGCGCAGTGGTCAGTTCCTTACCCTGCTTGGCGAAGTCCAAGGGGTTGGAGCAGTACGGGCATTGCAGCGGGCAGCGGTAAGTCAGCTCGGCCAGTAGCCACAGCGGTGGGCCGGGGGGTGGCAGGCCAGGCTTAGCGCTCTCTACCTTAGAGAAAGTCGATCCAGAACTGAGCACTGGCCACCTCCATAAACGCGAAGATGTCTTCGTCGATGCCTGGCACATCCGGGAAGCGCGCACTCAGGTTGGCGATGATGGCGGCGACGTCGTGCTTGCCGTCGACCAGCTTGAAAATCTCACTGGCGCTGTCGTTGAGCTTGATCATGCCCTCGGGGTACAGCAGCACATGGCAGGCCTGCGCCGGTTCGTATTGAAAGCGGTAGCCACGGCGCAGCACCGGGATTTTATCCAAAGGCGTCATGACCGACCTCCGTAGGGTGTGCTGTGCGCACCAAGCGATCCATCGGCGTAGGCAATGGTGCGCACAGCACACCCTACGGTTTGCTTGCGCGTCATACGGCGATCCCCCGGTGCCACACATTGGCCTCGGTTACCGTGTGATACGGCGGGCGTTTGAGTTCGTAGGCCATGCTCATGGCATCGAGCATGGTCCAGAGAATGTCGAGTTTGAACTGGAGGATTTCCAGCATGCGTTGCTGGCTCTCGTAGGTGGTGTAGTGCGCCAGGGTAATGCGCAGACCATGCTCGACATCGCGGCGCGCTTGTTTCAGGCGGGTGCGGAAGTAATCGTAGCCGGCAGGGTCGATCCAGCTGTAATGCTGCGGCCAGCTGTCCAGACGCGACTGGTGAATCTGTGGGGCGAACAGTTCGGTCAGCGAGCTACTGGCCGCCTCCTGCCAGTTGGCGCGGCGGGCGAAGTTTACGTAGGCATCAACGGCAAAACGCACGCCGGGCAACACCAACTCTTGCGACAGCACCTGCTCGCGGTCCAAGCCCACGGCTTCGGCCAAGCGTAGCCAGGCCTCGATACCGCCCTCCTCACCAGGCGCACCATCGTGGTCGAGGATGCGTTGCACCCACTCGCGACGGGTGTCGCGGTCCGGACAGTTGGCCATGATCGCCGCGTCTTTTAGCGGAATATTGACCTGATAGTAAAAGCGGTTCGCCACCCAGCCCTGAATCTGCTCACGGCTGGCGCGGCCTTCATACATCGCCACATGGAACGGGTGATGGATATGGTAATAGGCGCCTTTGGCCAGCAGCGCTTGCTCGAATTCAGCGGGGGTTAGGGCAGTCGGCATGGGGTGATCCTATTTATTGTTATCGACGCTGTATTGCTGGGTCTGGGGCGTCATAAATCTCCACACCTGGGTCCCCGCCTACGCGGGGACGACGGAGGTTTGGGTATATATCCCCGTCATTCCCGCGCAGGCGGGAATCCAGAATCTCGGGCAGAGCATCACGTTGCGCAGGATTCAAAGCTCGATACTCATGCCATCCCAGGCCACTTCAATTCCGTGCGCTTCCAGCACTGCCCGCTCGGGGGAGTCCACATCCAGAATCGGGTTGGTGTTGTTGATGTGGATAAGCACTTTGCGAGCTACGGGCAAACCATCCAGCACCTCGATCATGCCGCCCGGCCCACTCTGCGCCAGATGGCCCATTTCGCTGCCGAGCTTGTCTCCCACTTCACACACGCGCATTTCGTCGTCGCGCCATAGGGTGCCGTCGACCAATAGGCAATCGGCGCGCCTCATCCAACCAAGCAGAGCGTCGTCGACCTGGCCTAAGCCAGGGGCGTAAAACAGCGAGCGAGCGCTGCGGCTGTCCTCGATAAACAGGCCAATATTGTCGCCAGGGTGCGGGTTGCCCCGGTGCGGCGAATACGGCGGCGCGCTACTGCGCAGGGCAATGGCGGTAATGCGCAGGTGTGGGCAGGCGGCGATGCTAAAGGGCTCGCCGTCGAGGTTAATCAGGTGGTGCTGCAAGCCGCCGTTCCAGTGGCTGAGCATGGGAAATAGCGGGAAGCCGCTGCTGAGGTCTTGATGAACCATCTCAGTACACCAGACCTGATGCGGACACCCTTCTCGCAGGCTGAGCAGGCCCGTGGTGTGGTCGATCTGGCTGTCGAGCAGAATGATTGCGCCAATGGCGGTATCGCGCAGCTTGCGCGCCGGTTGCAGGGCCGGGAAAGATTCCAGCTGCACGCGGATATCCGGCGAGGCGTTGCAGAGAATCCACTGCTCGCCGTCATCACTCAGGGCGATGGATGACTGCGTACGCGGCTGCGCGCGCAAGGTGCCGGCGCGCACGCCACGGCAGTTGCGGCAGTTGCAGTTCCACTGGGGGAAACCACCGCCGGCAGCAGAACCAAGAATTCGGATAAACATAGGGCGTTCCCGATCAGACAGGCGCTTTGGCAGACAGGCACGTTGGCCAATGCCCCGGCGAACCGGGGCACGTTTACGCGACCAAGGCTCAACGATTGGCGAAGTACATCGTCACTTCAAAACCAATGCGCAGGTCGGTGTAGGCGGGTTTAGTCCACATGGGTCGATCCTCTTTTTATTAAGTGGGTACTGCGTTTACGTCGAATGCATTCGCCGGCTTTCACCGACAGCCTGAGTTAACCACCAGCACCACCCCCGCCGAATGCTACTTTCGAACGAGTTTTGGCCCTGATTTAGTAGCGCCGTTGCGACAACTGAATAACGGCCGTGCGACACCTGTGTCATCCGTGGCACACCGGCTGTTGCACCCCGTCCCTGCCCTGCACGCCTTGCAGCGCGCTGGCTCGGGCCTTTCGGGCCGGCATAAAACATTCGGCATGTCGCTTGCTGCATTTACAGCTATGCGACGGAAGGATGACTGCAAGAGGCAGACCAGAGGTCTATGGTTGCAACATCCGTTTCGTTAGCAGCCTTACAAAAACAACAGCCGAGCCGCTTTACCTAAGTCGCGACATCGGCCCCCAGGAGTTTCTATGCCTGTTCAAATGCCCTTGCATGCCGTGGAAACCAACGCCAGTGAACTGGCCGCCTTTGTTAAAGACCACTTCCCCGAGCGCGGCATCCGCCCTGACCGGGTGATTGCCGAGTCGCTGTACCGCAGCGTCAACCTGTACCAGCTCAACCCGCGCGCGGTGAACGTCAAACATATCCTCACCGCCGATGAGATTCGTCAGCACCAGGAGCAGCATCAGGAATACCTGGCCATCGCCAGCCAAGGCGTCACCGGGCTGTCCAAACGCGTGGTGCAGGCCGGCTTTGCCGTGCTGCTAAGTGACGAGCATGGCATCACCCTCGACTCGCGCCTGCCCAGTCAGCGCGACCCGTACACCCAGTCGGGGTTGATTGTTGGCGCGCGTTGGGATGAATCGGTGGCCGGCACCAACGGCATCGGCACCGCGTTGGCAGCGGCACAGGCGATGACCATTCACCGCGAAGAACACTTCCTCACCTCCAACTTTCGCCTCAGCTGTTCGGTGGCGCCGATCTTTGATGCCCAGGGTTTGCTGCGCGGTTGCCTGAACGCCACCAGCCTTAATAGCGACGGCCCGAAAGAAGCGCAGTACCTGACCCTGCAACTGGTGATCATGTATGCGCGGATGATCGAGAACTCGCACTTTCGCCAGCGTTACCGCGACTGCCTGACCCTGGCGATCAAACCGCGCGACGACATCACCGACCTGGCCAACGAACAGTTGCTGGCCATCGACGAAAGCGGCCGCATCATCGGCGCCAACCGCGCGGCCTTTGTTGCTTACGATCAGGTGCAACAGCAGGCACTGCTGGGCCGGCGTATCGACAGCCTGCTGCCGGCCAGCGTCGAGGAATTGCTCAGCATGACCAGCGGTGGCGCCCGTGGCGTGCAGATGCGCGCGTTGGTGGATGAAGCCTTGGTGGATGTTGGCCTACGCATACCTGCTGGCCGCGTGCGCCCGGCGCAGGTCGCCAGCCTGCCGGCTCGCCCCGCCGCGCAACAGCATCCGCAACTCGACCAACTGGGCGGCAACGACCCGCTGCTGCAACAAGGCGTGCGGCGCATTCGCAAGGTGCTCGACAAGGGCATCCCGATTCTGCTCACCGGCGAAACCGGCACCGGCAAAGAAGCCTTTGCCCGCGCCGTCCACCACGCCAGCGCCCGCCGTAGTGAACTGCGCGGCGATTCCGGAAAGCCTGATCGAAAGCGAGCTGTTTGGTTATCGCAGCGGCAGCTTTACCGGCGCTAACAAAAAAGGCCAGAAAGGCAAACTGGAACTGGCCAATGGCGGCACGCTGTTTCTGGATGAAATCGGCGATATGCCGGCGCATCTGCAAACCCGTTTATTGCGCGTGCTGGCAGAGCGGGAAATCTCACCACTGGGCGCGCAAACGCCGGTCGCTCTGGATGTGCAAGTGGTCTCAGCCACCCACCAGAACTTGGCCGCAATGATAGGCGCCAAACAGTTTCGCGAAGACCTGTTCTACCGCCTGAGCGGCATGACCCTACACCTGCCAGCGCTGCGTGAGCGCAGTGATCGGGCGGAGTTGATTGAGGGGTTATTGGCGGCGCAAACCGGGGCCGCGGGGTTGCGTTTGGACGCTGAGGCGCGGGGGCGGTTATTGGCCTATGCGTGGCCGGGGAATATTCGCCAGTTGTTGAACTGCCTACGCTATGCCGTGGCGCTGGCCGAGGCTGGGGTGATTGACAGTGACTGCCTACCGGCTGAGTTGCAGGGAGTGGCGGCGGCTTTGCCAACGGTTGCTGCGCCGGTGGCAGCGAGCAATTTGGCCGAACAGTTGGGCGGTGATGAGGTGCGGCATTTGTATGCAACGTTGAGGCAGCATCAGTGGAATATCACGGCGGCCGCCTCAAGCTTTGGTATTTCCCGGTCAACGCTTTATCGGAAGATGAAGCGGTATGGGATTGTGCAGCCCAATGAGGTGTTTTGAGCAAGGCTGACGCCCTGGGCGCAGTGCACTCGTAGGCTGTGCTGCGCGCACCGGCGTTTGATTGTTGGCCTTGTGCTGGCTTAGCTGCTTAGGTCTTCTCTTACCGCGTGTAAAGAAGACCTAAGCACCAAAACCCAAAGCAACTCAGCCCGAAAAGACATACCGCCGATCCAACGCGCTATACCCCAACCCAACGCCCTTATGCACCTTCAACTGCACCGGAATCCGCTCTTTAAGCGCCTCGACATGGCTAATCACGCCAATCATTTTGCCGCTGGCATTCAATGCATCCAGCGCATCCAACGCCACTTCCAATGTCTCCCCATCCAGCGTGCCAAAGCCTTCATCAAGAAAGAGCGAGTCAATGCTGGTCTTGTGGCTGACCAAATCCGACAACGCCAAGGCCAGCGCCAAGCTGACCAAAAAGCTCTCCCCACCCGACAAGGTTTTGCAGTCGCGAGCGACATCGCCCTGCCAGGTATCCAGCACTTCCAATTCCAACTCGCCGCTACCCCGCCGGGCCAGTTGGTAGCGGCCGTGCAAGCGCTGTAACTGCAGGTTGGCGAGGTACACCAGGTGGTCGAGGGTCAGCCCTTGGGCGAATTTGCGGTACTTGGCGCCGTCGGCCGAGCCGACCAGGCCGTTGAGGTGTTGCCAGAGGTCGTGCTCGTCCTGCTTGGCGCTGATTTGCGCAAACAAGGTTTGCTGCCCGGCCCGGCGCGCGGCGTCGTCACGCAGTTGCGCGCGAATTTCGCCTTGGCGACCGCTGAGCTGTTTGAGCTGGTCGCTGAGGTGGTGCAACTGGGCGTCCAGTTCGTCACGGCCTTGTGCGGTTTGTGGCGCGGCCTCCAGGGCAGCCACTGCTTGGCTGCTTGCCACATACAGAGCCTGGGCTTGGGTCTGGGCTTTCTCCAGACGGGTTTTAACGGCGTTCAATTCCGCCAGTTGCGCGTCGCTTAGCAAGGCGCTGAGGTAGTCCTGCTCATCGGCGAACGGGCTCGCGGCCAGGGCCTCGGTCCAGGTTTGCTGATGCTGTTGCAGGGTCGCTTGCCCCTGCTGCAACAGCTCGCTGAGGGTTTGCTGTTTGCCCAGCAGTTCGCTCACTTGCTGCATGGCAACTGAGTATTGCTGTTCAACCAGACTCAATGCCGCCACCGGCTGCGGGCTGATCGAAAGTTCATCGCGACTGGCCAGCCCTTGCTGCTGCCAGCGTTGTTGCCACAGCTCGCTGAGTTGGCTGGCGACGGTCAAGGCGTGCTGGGCATCGCGCAGTTGTGCTTGCAGCGCGTGCAGCTGTTGCTGACGCTGCTGATAGGTCGCCCACTCCTGCTTACGCTCGTGCAGCCAGCGCGCGCCATCGTCGGGCAAGGCATAACCGAGCTCGGCCAACGCGGCTGCCAGGCTGGCCTGCTGTGCCTGCTGTTGTTGCGCAAGCCGCGCCAGTTGCTGGTCGATATCGGCCTGTTGCAACCCATTGGCGTGTTGATCTTTGCCCAGCAAAGCCAGTTGCTGAGTGGCGTCGCGGTGCCCTGCCAACGCCTGTTGGCTGGCGGCGCGGGCGGCGTCCAGCGCGGCTTTCAAGGCGTCCAGCGGGGCGAGACGCTGCTGTACCTGACGCAGGTTGTCATCGTGACGCAGCTGTTCGGCGCGCAGGGCGTCGGCATCGGCGAGCGACAAGTGCAATTCGTCACAGCAACGTTGCCAGCGGTCATCCAAGCGCTCGGACTCTTGCTCGATATCGGCCAATTGTTGGGTCTGCTGCTGGATGCGTTCAGTGAGGGCAGCCAGCTCACTTTTCAGCGCTTCGCCGCGCTCACGCAAGCTTTCCAGCTCGGCCTTTTTCGCCTCCAGCGCCTGTTCGGTGGCCGAGCTATCCAGCGCTTGATAGGCCGCCACTGCCGGGTGTTCCAGCGACCCGCACAGTGGGCAAGGCTGTTGCGCCTGCAGTTGCGCGCGGTAGTCCTCAAGCTTACGAATGTGGCGCTCCTGCTCCAGCAGCTTTTCCTTGTCGCGAACCTGCTGTTGCAGCGCTTTGTATTGCTCACGCAGGGCATGCAGCCCCTGCTCGTGCGTGCTCTTTTGTTGGCCCAGCGCGGTCAAGTGGGTGGCGAGCTGATCGGCTTGGAACGTCAGTTGCCCGCTCTTCTCATCAATCTCATGCAAACGCTGCAAACCGTGGCCTTGGTTGCGCAGATGCTCTGCATACTCGCGCAGTTCGCTTTCGGCTTGACCGGCCAGCAGCTGTTCCAGCTGAGCCAGTTGCTCACGCTCAGTGGCCTGGGTTTGCAGCAAAATCGCCTGCGCGCTATCGGCTTGTAGCGTTACGGCCTGGATCTGTTCGCCCAGTAGCGCCGCGGCCTGTACGGCATTGTGCTTGCGCTGTTGCTGCTCACTCAGCGCCTCCAGCAGCTTGGCGTTGGCGGCCAATTGCGCTTCCCAGCCACTGAGTTTTTCACCCAGCAGACTCAACTGCGGCTGCTCAGCCAATTGCTCGCTCAGCGCTTGCTGCTGCGCATGCAGTTGGTTCACCTGGGTCTGTTGCGCAGAACTAATCTGCTGGCTCAACTGGCTGGCCTGCCACAGGCTGTGCTGCACCTGCTGGCTGGCGTGCTGTTGGGCCTGCTCAATGCTTTGCAGCTCCTGCGAGCGTTTTGCCACACCGTGCAGTGCCTGCTGCCACGCACTATGACTGGGTTGCAGTTTTAACGCTGGCGCGCAGGCGGCCAGGCGCGCCAGTTGCGGCTGGGCATCGGCTAACTGCTGCTGGGCCTGCTCCTGTTGACTACACGCCTGCTGTTGCTGCGCCTGCGCCTTGCCGAGGTCTTCCAGCCATTGGCGCTGGCGTTGCACCTGCTGCTGTTCGGCGAGCAAGCCGGCTTCCGCCTGGCCCAGTTGCTGACCTTCTGCCTCCAACAGCACACGCTGTTCATCGCTAAGCAACTCAACGCCTTCAGCCCTGGCGCGCAGTTGCCCCAGCTCATCACGCACGTCGCGAGTCTTTTCAAACACGCGCTTGGAAATCTGCCCGTAAATATCGGTGCCGGTCAGCTCTTCCAGCAGCTCGGCGCGCTGGTTGGCATTGGCTTCCAAGAAGGCCGCAAAGCCGCCCTGGGCCAGGAGCATGGACTTGGTAAAGCGCTCGAAATCAAGGCCCGTGAGGCTTTCGGTCAGGCGGTACTTCTCATTGATTTTGTCGCTGAGAATTTCACCCTCGCCGCTGGCGGCATCAACCTTGGCCAGTTCCACCTTGGGTGCCTGCAACGCCCCATCACTTTTGTCCCGCGCCCGGCGCTGACTCCAAAAGGCACGGTAACGCTGACCCTTCACTTCAAACTCGACCTCGGCCAGGCAGTCAGCGGTATGCCGGGTCATCAGTTCATTGGCGGTGGCCGACAAGCTGCTCATGCGCGGTGTGCGGTGGTACAGCGCCAGGCAGATGGCATCCAGCAGCGTGGTTTTGCCAGCGCCCGTGGGGCCGGTAATGGCGAACAGGCCGTTGTCTTTAAACGGCTCGGCAGTGAAGTCGATCTTCCACTCGCCTTTGAGCGAGTTAAGGTTTTTCAGGCGCAGGGTCAGGATCTTCATACGTCCTCCTCACGCAGTTGGCTGACCACTTGGCGATACAACCCGTGCAGGCGTTTTTCCAGCGCCTCGTCGAGGGTTTCGCTGCTTAGGCGCTGGGCAAATACATCGTCGGTGCTGAGTTCATCCAGGGTTTCTTTGGCACTGCCTTGCAAACTGGCTTGGGCGTTACCGCGCTCACGGCGGATGCGCAATACCTCCACCGGCAGGCCTTCGGTCATGGCCTGAATACGGGTTTGCAGGTCGCTTAAATAGTCGTCGGCACTCACACACACTTCCAGCCACACCGGCCGTTCAGCACTGCCTTGCTCTGCTGCTTCGGTGATCGCGCTTTGCAGCTCGGTCAGGTTGCCGCGCACCGACACCAGCGCCTGAGAACGCGGCACGGGCAGCGCGGTAATGCTGCGTAGCTGGGTGCCGGCAAACTCCACCAGCAGCACTTCTTTGCTCTGCTTGGCTTCATCGAAACTCAGGGGGATGGGCGAGCCACAGTAGCGGATATGCTCCAGCCCACCGACCTTTTGCGGCCGGTGAATATGCCCCAGGGCGATATAGGCCGCTGGCGGAAAGGCACTGGTAGGAAAAGCCTCCAGCGCGCCGACATAAATTTCCCGCACCGACTCACTGGCGCTGGCGCCCACGGTGGTGAGGTGGCCGGTGGCAATAATTGGCAGCTCGCCGCCCAGCTCTTCGCGACGTTGTTCGGCCAGGGCATAGAGCTGCTGGTAGTGGCTGTGAATCGCCTCCTGCAACGACAACTGTTTGTCTTGCGCGCTCTGCCCGGCCTGGCTGTGCATAACATCGCGCGGGCGGATAAAGGGAATGCCGCAGAGCAGCGCCGCAGGCTTGCCGTCACGGTCGTGCAGCACCAGCAGTTGCGCGCTGAGATCGTCCGCTACGGCAGGAATCACGCGGGTATTAAGGTGCGCCAGCAGGCTTTTGCTTTCGCCCAGCATGGCTACCGAATCATGGTTGCCGCCGAGTACCACCAACTGCGTACCCGTGGCGCGCAGGGCGACGATAAATTCGTTGTACAGCTCACGGGCGTAGCTGGGCGGCGCGCCGGTGTCGAAAATATCGCCGGCGATAATCAACGCATCCACGGCATGCGCCGCACATTGTTCAATCAACCATGTGGTAAAAGCCTGGTGTTCGGCTTGGCGGGTCTTGCCCATAAAATGCTGGCCAAGGTGCCAATCAGAGCTGTGCAGAATGCGCATCCCGGTTCTATTCTCGCAGTCTTCAAGGCGCCAACCTTGGAGCAAAGCGCCCCTGCTTGGCAAATCACAACGCGCTGTGGTGTCAGCGCTTCGGAGTTTGTGTCTATGTCTGCTGCCAGTTACATCGATTTGTTGATCAGCGATTGCGATGGCGTGTTGATCGACAGCGAAATCGTCGCCGAGCGCATGGTGCGCGAAGCCCTGGGCAAACGGGTGCCGCTGCACGAATTGGAAGTGGTGCTGCACGGCACCTTCGGCCTGCAAGCGCGCGATATTCTCGCCCGCGTGGAAGCGCACTTCGGCATCACCCTCGAGGAGCAGTTTATCCGCGAGCTGTACCACAACACCGGCGCAAGCATTCATGACCATGCCTTGCCGATTGCCGGCGCTCGCGACGCCTACCTGAATATCGACCTGCCGCTGGCCGTGGCCTCCAATAGTCACCTGGCTGGCATTGTGCATTCGCTGCAGCGCTGCCAGCTTACCGAGCGCGTCGACAGCGGCATTTTTAGCGCAGAACAGGTGGCTCGGCCCAAACCGGCGCCGGATGTTTACCTGCTCGCCGCAAAAACCGCTGGCGTGGCGCCACAGCGTTGCCTGGTGGTGGAAGACAGCAGCACCGGCGTCACCGCCGCGCTTGCCGCCGGCATGCGGGTAATCGGTTTTCTCGGCGCCAGCCATATCCCGCCTGAGCACGGCGAAACCCTGCGCCAATTGGGCGTGGAGCATGTGATCAGGCATATGGATGAACTGCCCGGGCTGGTCGAACGGCTGCGTCGTGAGCCGCCGCCCAATGTGCTGCCGTAAGCTTCCTACAGAGCCCGCCAAGACCGGTTCCGAACGTACAGAGGCGTAGGCAATTGCCCTTAATCGAAAGGAGAGAGGCGACTCTTTTTCACCGTATTTGATGACATAAACAACGTCGCAAACCCTCCTGCGGTTTGTCTCTTGCGCCACTCGAGCATGGCCACGTCCCGGCCGCTCGAGCATCACAATAATGGAGACTCATCAAATGCGCTTTCAGCACACAGCCCTTGCTCTGGCCTTGAGCCTGTCGCTTCTGCAAACCTCAGCTTTTGCCGCCCCACCGCTGTCGGTAAACAACGGTGTGTCCAACGTGACCCTGCTGGACAGCAATTCCTGGGTGGAGATCAACAAAGCGGCCTTTGAGCACAACATTCGCGCTCTACAAACCACCCTCGCCGGTAAGTCAAAAATCTGCGCCGTTCTCAAGGCCGATGCCTATGGCCATGGCATTGGCTTGCTGATGCCGTCGGTCATCAAAATGGGCGTGCCCTGTGTCGGCATCGCCAGCAACGAAGAAGCGCGCGTGGTGCGCGCCAGTGGTTTTACCGGGCAACTGGTACGGGTGCGCACCGCCACCCTGGGCGAACTGGAATCGGCGCTACCTTACAACATCGAAGAATTGGTCGGTAACCTGGAGCTCGCCACCAAGGCCAACGATATTGCCGGCAAAGCGGGCCGCCCGCTGCTGATCCATATTGCGTTGAACGCGGGCGGCATGAGCCGTAACGGCGTGGACATGAGTACCGGCTCAGGCCGGCTGGATGCGCAGTCGATAACAACCTTACCGAACATCAAAGTGGCGGGCATCATGACCCACTTTGCCGTTGAAGATGCCGCCGATGTGCGCAAAGGCCTGGCGATCTTCAACGCCGAAGTTGCCGATCTGATCCAGAGTTCCGGCCTTGATCGCAAGGCCATCACCGTGCACGCCGCTAACTCCTTCGCCACCCTGGAGGTGCCGGAATCGCGCCTGGACATGGTGCGCACCGGCGGCCTGCTGTTCGGCGACACCGTGCCGTCGTACACCCAGTACCAACGGGTGATGCAATTTAAATCCCAGGTCGCCTCGGTCAACAGCTACCCCAAAGGCAACACCGTGGGCTACGACCGCACCTACACCCTGCAACGTGACTCCAAACTGGCCAATATTCCCGTGGGCTATTCCGACGGTTATCGTCGCGTGTTTACCAACAAAGGCATGGTGTTGATCGACGGCCACCGCGTGCCAGTGGTAGGCAAGGTATCAATGAACACCGTGATGGTTGACGTCACCGATGAGCCATCGATTCAAGCCGGCGATGAAGTGGTGCTCTTTGGCAAACAGGGCAACGCGGAAATTACCCAAGCCGAAGTGGAAGACATCAACGGCGCCTTGCTGGCGGACTTGTACACCGTGTGGGGCAACTCCAACCCCAAACGGCTGATTAATGATTGGCCCGGCGCCGGTGATGCATCCACAGCTACACCGCAACCGCCCAGCCAATAGGGACCACACCCAGGGCAGCCGCCAATCCGTAGGGTGTGCTGTGCGCACCAGGGCGTTCTCCTCGCCTACCGCTAGGTGCGCGCAGCACACCCTACGAGCCCTGTTGTGCGTTACACGCCGTCGAGTAAATGGCTTATGGCGGTCTTGAGCTTCATTGGCCGCACTGGTTTGTGCATCAAGGTGTGCCCCAGTTCGCGCAGGTGCAGTTTCAGTTCGTTGCTGTAGTTGGCGGTGATCATCAGCGCCGGTAGCGGTGTGCTACGCCGGGCGTTAATGGCGGCCACGGCGTCGACGCCGTTGTGGCCGTCGTCGAGGTGGTAGTCGGCAATCAACAGGTCAGCGTCGGCGTGGAAGTTGTCCACTTGGCGGGCCAGGTCTTGTTCGGATAATGCCGTCACCACCTGGCAACCCCACCCTTCAAGCAAGGTGCGCATGCCGGCACAAATGGCCGCGTCGTTGTCCAGCACCCACACCCGCGAGCCTTGTAGGCGTTGCAGCAGGTGCTCGGAGTTATCCAGCGGTTCAGCGTTGGCCTTCGGCGCGCGACTGGCCTTGGGCACCTCAATGGAAAACAACGAGCCTTTGCCCGGCACCGAGGCCACGCGAATGCGGTGGCCGAGCATCTGCGCGATTTTGTCGACGATGGCCAGGCCCAAGCCGAGGCCGCGGTCTTGGTTATGCCGCTGCACATCGCCGCGTTTGAATTCCTGGAAAATCTCGCCGAGTTTGTCCCCGGCGATGCCCATGCCGGTGTCCCACACTTCGATCACCAGGCTCTGCCGTTTGCGCCGGCAACCCAGCAAAATGCGGCCCTTGGGCGTGTAGCGGATGGCGTTGCTCAGCAGGTTTCGCAAGATGCGCGCCAGCAGTTGGATGTCGCTACGCACCAGCGCCGAGCACGGCACAAAGTCCAGTTGCAGACCTTCCACCGCCGCCAGCTGGCGGTACTCCAGGGCCAGGTTATCGAGCAATTCGCCAACGGCGAACGGCGCGATATCGGGCTTGATCACCCCGGCATCCAGCTTGGAAATATCCACCAGGGTGCCCAGCAGGTTTTCCACATCCTCCAGCGAGTTGCTGATATTGCGCACCAGGGTTTGGCCATTGGGCTCGGCCCTTTCCAGCAACGCGCTGGTGAACAACCGCGCGGCGTTGAGCGGTTGCAGCAGATCGTGGCTGACGGCGGCAAGAAATTTGGTTTTCGACAGGTTGGCGGTCTCCGCTTCACGCTTGGCTTCGCGCAGGCGCAATTCCACTTGGCTGCGCTCGTCGATTTCCTGTTGCAGTTGGCCGTTAAGGCGGGTGAGTTCCGAGGTGCGTTCGCGTACCCGCTGCTCCAGATTCTGGTAGGCCTGGTGCAGTGCTTCGGCGGTACGCCGGCGCTCGCTGATATCGCGGATCAGCACAAAAATACCGACCACTTCGCCACTGGCCTGCCGGTTCGGTACGTAGGAGCGCAGCATGCAACGCTCCTGGCCGTTGCGGTTGGTTTCCACCACTTCAAAGGTCACGCTTTCGCCGTTTAGCGCCCGCTCGGTATAGGGCGCCAGGCAACGAAAATGCTCGTCGCTGTGCACCTCGCGCATGTTCTGCCCGAGCATGCCGCCGCTGGGCCAGTGGTACCACTCTTCATACACTTTGTTGGTGAATTCGTAGACCAAATCAGCACTGAGGTAGGCAATCAGCGCAGGCACATGGTCGGTGATCAGGCGAATCCAGCGCTCGCTTTCGCTAATGGCTTCGGCGTGGCGGTAGCGCTCGGTGATATCGGTAAAGGTGTTAACAAAACCGCCCGCCGGCATGGGATGGGTGCGCACTTCCAGCACACGACCATCGAACAGGCGCTGTTCCATTTGCTGCATACGCCGGCCTTTAGGGTCCAGCGTGTCAGGGGTAAGCAGACCCAGTTCGCTGTCTTCCATTACCTCGACAAATGCCCGGTGCGCCTCGATGGGCGCCAGGCCGCAGAGTTCGAGAAAACGGTGATTCCACAGTTCCAGCACACCGTCGGCATTAACCATGGCCACGCCCTGGGACAGGTTATCCACCGCCCGTTGCAGCAGCCGCGACTTCTGTGCCAAGGCCTGTTCGCGGCGCATGGTTTCGCTGATTTTCACCTCGGTGATATCGGTGTACAGAATCACCAAACCGCCCTCGCGGGCGGGCCGTTCACTGACTTGCATCCAGCGGCCGTTGTGCAGGCGATACAG
>NZ_JBBNAH010000611.1:0-4332 GCF_037994325.1 Pseudomonas sp. | reverse complement strand
AAGCGGTCCGACAGCGCGATCTTGTCTTCCACCGCCTCGCTGGGATGCAGCTCGCCGTTGACCATTTTGCTGTCGAGGTTGTCGCTCTCCTTTTCCGGCACCAGGTGGCGACGGTTGGAGGTGGCGTATAGCAGCACATTGTCTGGCGCCCGCTCCAGCGAACCATCAAGCACGCTCTTGAGCACGCGGTAATCGCCCTCGCCCGCTTCAAAGGACAGGTCGTCGCAGAACAACACAAAACGCTGTGGGAGCTTGCCGATTAGCTCAACGATTCGCGGCAGATCGGCCAAGTAATCACGCTCAATCTCCACCAGACGCAAGCCCTCGCCCGCCAGCTCTGCCAATAACGCGCGCACCAGCGAGGATTTGCCCGTACCCCGCGCGCCCCACAGCAACGCGTGGTTGGCCGGCAGCCCCGCAACAAACTGGCGAGTGTTGCGCGCTAGGTGGTCGCGCTGGGTGTCGACGCCAATCAGATCGGTCAGGCGCAAGTCCAGGCTGACCTCAAGCGGTTGCAAGTAACCACCGCGACCTTCACGGTGCCAGCGCGCGGCAATGGTGTGGTTCCAGTCCAGCTCAACGCGCGGGCTTGGCAATAACGGCTCAAGCCGCGCCAAAACGGCGTCGGCACGTTGCAGAAAGGCATTTAAACGGGAGTCCACGACTTACTCCTTTACAGGGAAAAACTCGAAGCGCGTCAGGCAAGCAACATCGCTATTCAGCTATGCTTGCCCAGTGCTCAGAGACGAGGCCGGCTTGCACCTTATGGATATAACGCTCACCCATCGCCTGTCGTTTAAACAGGCCAGTCTGACGGTTCTCGTGGCGTTGATCCTCGGCACCTTGCTCAGCCTGATGCAGGTGAGCAGCGATTATGCCAGTGAAGACGCCTCGATCAACCGCGAGATACGCGCATTGCTGGAGATCAGCCATAACCCGGCGACCCGCATTGCCTACAACATCGACACCGAACTGGCCCAGGAACTGGTCGCCGGGCTGCTGCGCTCACCAGCGGTGGTCAGCGCGCAGATTGTTGATGACACCGGCACCAGCCTGGCCAGCGCTAAACGCTCGCGCATCAATAGCCCCTATCGGGTGTTCAGCGACCACCTGTTCGGCCAGAGCAGGCAGTTTGAAGACGCGCTGTTTGTCAGCCATTCACCGCAAGAAACCATCGGCATGCTGCGCCTGGAGGTGGACACCTTCGCGTTCGGCAATAACTTCCTGCGCCGCTCCCTGGTTACGCTGTTAAGTGGCTTTGCCTACAGCCTGTTGCTGTCGATGATCTTGCTGGTGGTCTTCTACTTTATGCTGACCAAGCCGCTCACCGACGTTATTCAAGCCATCAGCGCCCGTGACTTACGCCGCCCTACCCGGCAAAAGCTGCCCTGCCCGCCCGGCCATGAGAACGATGAAATCGGCATTCTGGTCGACGTGACCAATCAGCAACTGTCGAGCTTGTCGGAAGAAGTCGAGCACCGCCGCAAAGCCGAAGACCAACTGACCCAGTACCTCGGCGAGCTGGAAAACATCATTTCCGCGCGCACCAACGAACTGAAAGCCAGTAATACGCGCCTGACCGTTTCCAACCAGGAATTGGAAACAGCCCGCGCGCACGCCAACCAAATGGCCCTGGCCCGTGCGACCTTTCTGGCCAATATGAGCCACGAAATCCGTACCCCACTCAACGGCCTACTGGGCATGCTTGGCCTGACTCTGGACAGCCACCTCAGCGCCGAACAACGCCAACAACTGAGCATTGCCCACAACTCCGGCAAGGTGCTGGTGGAGTTGCTTAACGATATTCTCGACCTATCCAAGTTCGAAGCTGGGCAGTTGCAGTTGGAGTCGATCCCCTTCGATTTCGCCACGCTGGTAGAGGACACCGCCAACCTGCTGTCGCAAAACACCGCCAGCAATGTCGAGCTCACCTGTTTAATCGACAACCGCCTGCCAGCGCTGTTGCTCGGGGACCCCACGCGGGTGCGCCAGGTGGTCAGCAACCTGCTGTCCAACGCGCTGAAATTCACCCACAGCGGGCGCGTGGATATCCGCATTAGCTATACCGACCCGGGGGTGCGCATCACCGTCACCGACAGCGGCATCGGCATTGCCGAAGAGGCACAGGCGCGAATTTTCCAGCCGTTCGCCCAAGCCGGCATCACCATCACCCGCCAATACGGCGGTACCGGATTGGGCTTGGCCCTGACTCGGCAACTGTGCGAGGCCATGCACGGTTCGTTGACGCTTAAATCTCAGCTTGGGGTGGGCAGTGAATTCTGCGTTCACCTGCCACTACCAAGCGCGGCGCCACCCGCCTTGCTGCCAGCCTTGCGCGGCCGCGTGGTGGCGCTGTGCGACGGACAAAGCGGCTTGGCGGCACTGCTGCAAAACCTGCTGCCGTTCTGGGGCCTGAGCTACACCCAATTGGAGCACTGCAACGCGCAACCGCTGCTATCGGCGGACTTGGTGATTACCGACCGCGCGCACGAGCTGGCCAGCCTGCGCGAGCATTTCAAGCACACCGTATTGTTCGTCAGTGCCTACGGCAGTTTTTTGCCCACCGAGCTGGCCAGCACCCTGGCGCCGATTCTGCAGCTGCCGCGGCCGTTATCCCGCGCGGCCTTGCACAAGGCCCTGCAACGCTCGCTGGAACCAGGCGGTGAACCGATTGCCACCCCCGCCGCACTCGGTGCGCCCCCGGTGCTTGACCATAAACGCGTGCTGCTGGTCGAAGACAACCCGGTAAACCAGTTAGTCGCCAAAGGCATGCTCAGCAAAGCCGGCTGCGAAGTGCTGCTGGCCACGAATGGTGTGGAGGCGCTGGAGATGCTGGAACAAGAACAAGTCGACCTGGTGCTGATGGACTGCAATATGCCGGTGATGGACGGCTACGAAGCCACCCGGCGCATTCGCCAGCAAGCGCGCTGGGCCGAGCTGCCGATTATAGCCCTGACCGCCAATGCCCTGCCGGATGAGCGCGAGCGCTGCACCGCGGCGGGCATGAACGATTACCTGGCTAAACCCTTCCGGCGCGACGAATTGCTCGCCCTGTTAAGCCTGTGGCTGCCGTCTACGGCGTTGCTATAAAGCGATCCAGCAACGCGCCGAGCTGTTCACGCAGACCGAACAGCTCATCCAGGTTAATGCCGCTTTCGCACAGCAAGCGCTGCTTGAGCGGTAACACCTGCGCCTTAAGCGCTGCGCCTTCGGCCGACAACGCCAAGTGCACTTCTCGCTCATCACGGGCACTGCGCTGACGCACGACCAAACCTAACTGCTCAAGGCGCTTAAGCAGCGGCGTCAACGTGCCGGAATCAAGCAACAGCCGTTCACCCAGCGCTTTGACTGTCGGTTGCTCGGGCGGCGTTTGCTGCCATTCCCACAACACCAGCATCGCCAGGTATTGCGGGTAGGTCAGACCGAGCTGATCAAGCATCGGCTTATAGCCACGAATCACGGAGCGCGAGGCGGCATACAGCTTGAAACACAGCTGATTGTCGAGTTGTAACGCGGTAGCGGCGTCCAGTTGCGGAACTGCTGGCGGTACTGGCTGTTGACTCATTGGCAAAGGCTCACTTGAGCAGCGCTTCAATCTCGCTGGTCAATTCTTCCGGCTTGGTCAGTGGTGCAAAACGCTTGACCACCTTGCCATCCCGCCCCACCAGAAACTTGGTGAAGTTCCATTTCACCCCTTGGCTACCCAGCAAGCCTGGAGCACGTTTTTTCAGTTGCACAAACAGCGGATGAGCGTCGGCGCCATTGACATCAATCTTCTTGAACAGCGGAAAGGTCACACCAAAATTCAGCTCGCAGAACTCGGAAATCGCGCCTTCATCACCCGGCTCCTGCTTGCCGAACTGATTGCAGGGGAAACCCAAAATCACCAAGCCCTGATCCTTATAGGTCTGCCACAGTTCTTCCAGACCCTTGTACTGCGGGGTGAAGCCGCATTTGCTCGCGGTGTTGACCACCAATACGGCCTTGCCACCGAAGTCGGCCAGGGTCTTTTGTTCACCTTTGATGGTGGTGGCGGGAATGCTGAACAGGGTGTCGCTCATGGGCGTAGCTCCGTGGCAATTAAGTGGTGACAGGCCGACAAGATAGCTAACGATTAAATTGTGTGCAATTCAATTTAAGGACTTAGCGGATCGCGTGCACGGGCTGCTGGACGAATAAAGTCGAGCAACAACGCCAAGGTCACGGCCGCACCACCGAGCACAAATAGCAACGTGTAATTGCCGCCGCTGGCTGCGTACAGATAGGAGTAAGCATAGCCGGCCAGCGCCTGGAACAAGGCAAACGCCGTGGTGGCGCGGCTCCATGCATGGT
>NZ_JBBNAH010000610.1:0-6094 GCF_037994325.1 Pseudomonas sp. | reverse complement strand
CGCGCCGACTCGACATAAGCAGCCAGTTGCAGGCGGGTACTGATGTCACCGTTTGCCTGAGCGCTGTACCACTGCGCTGTAGCGGCCAGCGCACGCTCCAGGTTCCAAACCGGGCTCCAACCAAGTTGGCTTTTCGCTTTGCTGTTATCCAGGTACAGCAAGCCGGCCTCGTGCGGATGGGCGCCGCTCGACAGGTGCCAATTCAACTCAGGCCAATAGCGCGACAAGGTCTCCAGCATGGCTGCCACCGAGCGGTTGTCCGCCACGTCTGGGCCAAAATTCCAGGCCTGGGCAAAAGCGCTTTCGCCTTGCAGCAACCGTTGCCCCAAGAGCAAATAGCCGGACAAGCAATCAACCACATGCTGCCAAGGCCGCGTGGCATTGGGTGAGCGGATTTCCAGGGACTGTTTTTGCTGAACAGCACGGACGATGTCGGGTAATAGACGATCTTGCGACCAGTCGCCGCCGCCAATCACATTGCCGGCACGCGCCGTGGCCAATAGCGCAGAGCCCTGGCCGTGAAAGAAGGAATTGCGGTAGCTGTCGCAGAGCAGTTCGGTCGCGGCCTTGGAGGCGCTGTAAGGATCGTGACCGCCCAGGCGTTCATTCTCTCGGTAGCCCCAAGGCCACTCTTGATTGGCGTAGACCTTGTCTGTGGTGATCACCACGATGGCTGCTAGATTGGCCAGCTCGCGACAACTTTCCAACAGGTTGGCCGTACCCATGACATTGGTCGACCAAGTTTCCAGTGGATCACGGTAAGAGCGGCGCACCAGCGGCTGCGCAGCCAAGTGGAAAACGATATCGGGTTGGCAGGCGTGAACAACCGCTTTGAGGTTTTCCAGGTCGCGGATATCCCCCTGCTCATCGCCTGCATCTGCGCCTAATAGCTGCCAATGGTTTGGCGAGGTCGAAGGCGGCAACGCGTAACCCGTTACCTTGGCGCCCAGCTCGTTGAGCCAGGCCACCAGCCAGCTGCCCTTAAAGCCGGTATGGCCGGTCACCAGCACCGAAGCGCCACGATAAGCGCCGGCAAATAGGGTCATGACCAGACTTTCCACATTGCCTGGCGCTTGGACCACAGCTCTTCCAACTGATTTTTGTCCCGCAGGGTATCCATCGCTTGCCAAAAGCCATGATGTTCGTAGGCCATCAGGTTGCCTTCGCCAGCCAATTGCAGCAGTGGCTCACCTTCCCAACTGGACTGATCGCCATCGATATAGTCGAGCACTTTGGGGTCCAGCACGAAATAGCCGCCGTTGATCCAAGCACCGTCGCCGGCTGGTTTCTCCTGAAAAGTTTCGACCTTGCCGTCTTCCAGTTTCAACGCGCCATAGCGGCCCGGTGGCTGGATGGCAGTGACCGTGGCGAGTTTGCCGTGGCTGGCATGGAAAGCGCGCAATGCGCTGATGTCGACGTCGGACACCCCGTCGCCGTAGGTAAAGCAAAAGGGTTCATCGTCCAGATGCTCACGCACGCGTTTCAAGCGCCCGCCGGTGAGGGTGTCTTCGCCGGTATCAACCAGGGTGACGCGCCAGGGCTCGGCATGCTGGTGATGAATATGCATGCGGTTTTGCGCCATATCGAACGTGACGTCCGAGGAGTGCAGAAAGTAGTTGGCGAAGTACTCTTTGATCACGTAGCCCTTGTAGCCCAGGCAGATGACAAAGTCGTTTATCCCGTGGTGGGAGTAGATTTTCATGATGTGCCAAATGATCGGCTTACCGCCGATTTCAATCATTGGCTTGGGCTTGAGGTGCGACTCTTCACTGATCCGGGTTCCCAATCCACCCGCCAAGATAACCGCCTTCATTCCATACTCCGCTCGTTAGACAGGCCGACACTGCAGTCCCAATTTCCTTGCGTAATACCGTGCCCCCTGACATTTACCGGGGCACACCATAAGGAATAGCAGAGCGGGCGGCGCGATCTTATTTAAGTGAGAGCCAGTTTTATGGCACCTGCGCTCAGAAGAGCAAACATAGTGCCAAATAACAGGACATAGAGGTTTTAACCGAAGCGCCGCCGCCAGCGCCTAGGCGCCAGCGGTGCGTGGTGAGGGGTATTAGCTGATGTAGTTGAACAAACTCAGGTTGGCGACTTTCACGAAACTCTGCTGCGCCGCCGAGAGAATGGTGTTTTGCAGCGTCAGGCGCGAAATGGCATCGGCGTAGTCGAGGTCTTCAAGGTCCGATTGCACGGATTTGTTGACCAGGGTGACGTCGGCAATAAAGTCGCCGGTAGAGTCCAGGGTATTCAGCCGCGAGCCCACCGAACCGCGTGCGGCATCGACCTTGGAATACACCGCGTCGAGGTTCGACAAGGCCACGGCGGCGGAGTCGCGGATTACCCGGTTATCTTCGGCAGAATCACCCGAGCCCTGCAGTGCTTTGCGCAGGTCAGATACGGTGTTGAGCAGGCTACGTTTTTCTTCGTCCGGCTTTCGGTTGATGGCGAAGTCATCGCCGTTCTGCGGCACCCCGTCGATTTGTACCCGCACGCCACCGTAACTGATGAAATCGGAGGTGGCGGTGTTGGTGTCGATGGCGCCCGTGGCCAGTTGCCCGGCGGGCGGCGTAGTCGGATCGTAGGTGGTCCAGTCGTAGCCAACCGGCAAGGTGGCCTGGTCGTACACCACGTAGCCGGTGCTGCTAAGAAAATGGATGCCGATGCCATCGGTGGCTACCGGTGGATTGCTGGCGGGAAAGGTGGTGTCGTAGGCGGTTTTATCGGTAACCAGGCCCAGGGAGATGCGCCCGGTGCTGACCGTGCCATCCACGTTGGTACCCACGGTGGTGTGCGCCGTGGTTACGCGGTTGGCGTTAAAGACGTTTTCGAACAGGTCTTTGCCGTCGTCACCCAGCGCGATAAAGGTGCTACTGGCCACCTGCACATTGCGTTCGGTTTCGTCGCCTTGGTAGCTGTAGGTGCCGTCGGGGTTGCGCACAAAAGGTTGTTGATCCGATTGCGAACCGCCAAACAGGTAATGGCCGCTGGCGTCCTTGCTGTTCATCAGGCTGAGCAGTTCATCCTCACGCTGCTGTATCTCAGTGCCCAGCGAGGCGCGGTCAGTAGAGTCGAGGGTACCGTTACCGGCTTGCACACCAATTTCGCGAATACGCTGCAGCACGGTTTCAATCGAGCTGAGAATGGCCTCTTCGGAGTTCAGGCTGTTCTGCGCGGCGGTGTTGTTGGAGGTGTACTGGGCGTTCAACGCTTGTTCTTGGCTCAGCTGCAGCAAACGCACAGAAGCAACCGGGTCATCCGCTGGGGTGAGGATGCGTTTGCCGGTACTGATCTGTTCCTGCGTACGCGAAACGTTGGCGTAGTTCTTCTGCATACCGCTAACGGAACTGTTGAAGGCCTGAATAGTGGAAATTCGCATAACTAACTAGCCTCAGTTGAACGCGCCAATAAGCGTATCGAACAGCGCCTGCGCGGTTTTGATGACCTGTGCAGAAGCATTGTAGTACTGCTGGAACTGCACCAGGTTGGCGGCTTCTTCATCCAGGCTGACGCCGGAGAGCGAATCGCGGCTGTTTTGCGCCTGGGTCAATACCGTTTCCGCGGCATCGGCGTTAACCCGAACCTGCGCAGTCAACGAGCCGACGCGCTCAACCAAGCCGCTGTAGGCGTTGTTATAGGTGGAACCGACGCCTGCAGCACCAACGCCTACGGTTTTTTGGGTTTGCAGGTCGATCAATTTCAGCGCGTTACGGTTGTCCGCCACCCCTGCCGTGTTCTGCCCCAACGTAAAGCTATCGCCCGACTGCGGCGTTCCATTAATGGTGAACTCGTAGGAGTAGGTGTTATTGGTCGACGGGTCGGTGTAATCCAGGCGCAGCGTGTTGGCTTGGCCTGGGGTCAGCGCGGTGGTCGAGGGCGATACATAACTCAAGGTCGCACCGGCCGGCAACGTGCTGGTCAGGGTGTTGGTGGTGGAGTCAAACGTCAGTGGCAGCCCGGTGCCAAATAGATCTTGCAGGTCGGTAACGTCGATTGGTGACGGTCCGGTCTTCAAATCTGGCTGGCTGATGGTGCCGGTACCGCGGTTGTTGGTGGTCGCCACCGCACGCGCCGAACCGGCAAAAGCCAGTTGGTCGGCCGACTGCAAGTCGGTACCAAAATCAAAAGCGCCGCGCCGAGTCGGTTGCAAGGTGAAGCGGTCACCGGCATTGGGCGTGCCGTTAATGGTGACGGCAAAGCCTTGATCAGTAGCCGGCGTGGTGCTCGGGTCGGTCATGGAAATGCTGTAGGGGCCGGTCCCTGTGACGGTGACGTTCATGCTGGCGCCGTCGCTCAAGCGCCGGGCAGTGAAATTAGTGCCGTCATAGTCCAGGCGGTAATCGCTGGTGGTCAGCAGGCTGGAATTGGTGATGGCCAGGGAGCCGGTTGCAGTGCCGGTATTGGTGGCCTGCGCCAGCACGCGCAACGACGCCGCAGTGGGGTCATTGATATCGCTGAACAGCGGGCTACCGGCACGCCCCGCCAGATCCAGGCCCTGCCCTAGCTGCTTGTTGACGGTATCGGCAAGCACCGTGGCCATTTGCCCCAGGCTGTTGTAACTCTTGTCCAAGGTGGTGTCGCGGTAGGCCAACAGGCCACCCATTTCACCGCCAGAAATCTGCGACGAGATGGTTTGCGACACGCCGTTGATGCTCAGGTCAATCTGGAACTTCGACGGGTCATCAACCCCCGCTTTAGCCGTTAGCGTGGACGCCGTGTTGCCCACGACCAAGGGCTGACCAGTACCGACAAACAAGCTGACGCTGCCGTCTTTCTGCTCAACGCTTTGTACACCGATGATTTCGGAAATCTGCCGGATGGTTTCTTCGCGGGCATCAAGCAGGTCGTTGGGCTCGGCACCGGCACCTCGAGCACGGGCGATGGCGTCGTTGTAGCTGGCCACACTGGCAGCCATGGAATTGACTTGCGTGGTCAGCGCACTGAGTTGCTGGTTGATCAGGCTGTTCTGCTTGTCTAGCTGGTCGTACAGGGTATTGAACGAATCCGACAGCCCTGCCGCCTGCGACAGCACCGCTTCACGCGCAGCGGTCGACGAAGCGTCTTGGGAGGCGGTCTGTAGCGAGGCAAAGAATTTCTGCAACGCCGGGCTGATACCGGTGGTGCTGTTGGACAGCAAGGAGTCGAGCTGTTCGATCTGGCTTTTAAACGACTGCAGCTCGCTGTTGGAACTGGTGGCGGTGCGCACTTGGTTGGTCAGAAAGTCGCTGGCAAGGCGACGCACATCCACCACCTGGCTGCCCGAACCGATATAACCGGCGCCAGTGAACTGCGAGATACCGGTCTGCTGCACCGATTCCTGGCGCGAGTAACCAGGGGTGTTGACGTTGGTGATGTTATGCCCGGTCACCGTCAGGGCGGTCTGCGCACTGCGCAGGCCTGACAGCCCAATAGATAACAAATCAGCCATGTCGCATCCTCTCTGAAAACTTCATCACACCTGCATCCTTACAAACGCGTGGCGGTGGTTTCGCCCGCGGCGATGGTTTGGTACGTCTGCATCTGTTTGGCGATCTGCGCCACTTTATTGGCGTACTGCGGATCGGTGGCGTAACCGGCCTGCTGCAACTCGCGAACAAACTGTTTCGGGTTGGCGGTTGCATCTAACGCATCGTCGTAGCGGTCGTTGTTCTGCAGGAAGCTGACGTAGTCGTTGAAGCTGTCCTGGAAGCTGTCGTAGGAGCGGAACTTCGCCGCTTCCTTTACTGCTTGGCCGCCTTTGTATTCAGTGGTCAGCGCCCGCGCCGACTCACCCTGCCAATTGCCAGCGGCCTTGATGCCAAACAGGTTATGGCTGCTGGAGCCGTCTTGATCACGAATGATCGACTTGCCCCAACCAGTTTCCAGCGCCGCCTGGGCCACCAGATAGGAAGGGTCGACGCCAATTTTGGCGGCGGCTTCCTTGGCCATGGGCAGCATGGTGGCGATAAATTCATCGGCCGATTTAAACGCCGCTTTGCCCGGCGCCAACGGTGGCTGCGCCAGACGCCGGCCAGTGCTGGCATCAACGCCGGTGGCCGCTTTCAAATCCGCCTTATTGCTGGTGTTGTTGGCCGCCAACCAGTCGTTC
>NZ_JBBNAH010000609.1:0-1074 GCF_037994325.1 Pseudomonas sp. | reverse complement strand
CTGGGGTAGCGGTCGGTCTTGAGCACGTACTCGGCTTGCAAACCGGCCTGCATATCGATGGGGATAATCTTCGCGCCAAGGGTGGCTTCCCATTTTGGCGAGGGAATATCCCGCGCCCATACATCCGGGCCCCACGGGTTGAGGTAGGCACCGTCGTGTTTGCCGGTCATCCACGAGTAAGACAGCGAGCCAAACACCCACTTCGAGTCGTAGAAACTTTCAATCTCGAAACCCTTGATCACCGAGCCGTTGATATTGCGGTACAGCGGGCGGTTGCCGGCGCCGCAAGCATTGGTGATGGTGCCGCCGTTGTTAGCTTGGTTCTCGCAATCGATGCCGAGGTTTTTAAATATTTCGTCTTTGATCTCGTTGCGAAACACCGTGGTGCGTACTTGCAGGTTGTCGTTGCGGCCGATGTCGATGGACAGGATGCTGCCAGCGCGCAAGGCGGTGATGCGTTCGGGGTCGAGGTCGCGGCTGGTGCGGTTGCGTGTGCTGGTGGCGCTTTGCACTTCGTACTGCTCGTCGATCACCGGCGCGCGCCAGGTTTTGCTGTAGTCGGCGAAGAAGCCCAGCTGCGGCAGCGGTGACCAGAACAACGACAAACGTGGCGACCAACCGCTGTAGGTTTGGCTGCTGTAGTCATGCACGCCGGGGGTGTTGTACAGCGGCGCCAGGTTGCGTTTGCCGTCGTTACGCACTTCGTCAAAGCGCAGCGATGGGGTGATGGTTACATCGCCCAGGGTGATGGCGTCTTTGATGTAGTAGCCCTGGCTGTCGACTTTGCCGCGCGGCATAAAACCGGGCTGGTAGTAGCCGTAGTTGTACTGCGGGCGGTTATAGGTGGTGCCGGGCATATACATCAGGGTGTCGCGCTTGTGTTTGCGCAGTTGGCTGCCCAGGGTCAGGGCGTGTTCAAGCGGGCCGGTGTCGAACAGGCTGGTATTGCGCAGTTCCAGCACGTCGTCGCGGTACGAGGTGTCCATCTTTTTGCCGCCGGTGGCTGGCTGGTAGAAGGCACCGTCGCCGCGCTCGTCGGTCTGGTCGGTTTTTGAGTGCGAGTAGCTTAGCGCC
>NZ_JBBNAH010000608.1:0-11361 GCF_037994325.1 Pseudomonas sp. | reverse complement strand
GCCACCCACCAGCCGTTCACGTTCTACCTGACGGTGGCGGCTTTGTACTTGGCCATCACCAGCGTGTCGCTGCTGTTGTTGCGGGCTTTGGAAAAACGCTACTCGGTAGGTTTGAAGGTGGCTGAATTATGATTTTCGACTTCTCGCCAATCTGGGCCAATTACTCGATGTACCTGGGCGGCATTCTCGTCACCCTGAAACTGCTGCTGATTTCGCTGACTATCGGTTTGGCGATTGCCGTGCCGCTGGGGCTGATGCGCGTGTCGAAACAGCCGGCGGTCAATGCGCTGGCCTGGCTGTACACCTATGTCATTCGCGGCACGCCCATGCTGGTGCAGCTGTTTTTGATCTACTACGGCCTGGCTCAGTTTGAGGCGGTGCGTAACAGCTTCTTGTGGCCGTACCTGTCCAGCGCCACCTTTTGTGCGTGTCTGGCCTTTGCCATTAACACCAGCGCTTACAGTGCGGAAATTCTCGCCGGTAGCCTGAAATCGATTCCCCATGGTGAGATCGAAGCAGCCAAGGCCATGGGTATGTCGCGCGCCAAGTTGTATCGCCGCATTCTGCTGCCATCGGCCCTGCGCCGGGCGCTGCCGCAGTACAGCAACGAAGTGATCATGATGCTGCACACCACCAGTCTGGCGTCCATCGTCACCCTGATCGATATCACCGGTGCGGCAAAAACCATCAACTCGCAGTTCTATCTGCCCTTTGAGGCCTATATCACTGCCGGTGCCATTTACCTGAGCCTGACCTTTGTGCTGGTGCGCCTGTTCAAGTTGGCCGAGCGCCGCTGGCTGGCCTACTTGGCGCCGCGCAAGGCCTGATTTTTTGTTTAGCAACGTCAGCTGTGTCTGATCCACTGCCTTCCGAGAACCTGAACCATGTACAAACTCGAAGTCCAAGACCTGCATAAACGCTACGGCAACCATGAAGTGCTCAAGGGTGTTTCGTTGGCGGCCAAGGCTGGCGATGTGATCAGCATCATCGGCTCCAGTGGTTCAGGCAAAAGTACCTTTCTGCGCTGCATCAACCTGCTGGAACAGCCCCACGGCGGCAAGATTTTGCTTAACGGCGAAGAGCTGAAATTGGTCGCGAACAAGGAAGGCGCACTGAAAGCCGCCGACCCCAAGCAGCTGCAGCGCATGCGTTCGCGCCTGTCGATGGTGTTTCAGCACTTCAATCTGTGGGCGCATATGAGCGCCCTGGAAAACATTATTGAAGCGCCGGTGCATGTACTCGGCGTGCCGAAAAAAGAAGCCATCGAAAAGGCCGAGCATTACCTCAACAAAGTCGGCGTGGCCCATCGCAAAGATGCTTATCCGGCGCATATGTCTGGCGGCGAGCAGCAGCGTGTGGCCATTGCTCGCGCCCTGGCGATGGAGCCGGAAGTGATGCTGTTCGACGAACCGACCTCGGCGCTGGACCCAGAGCTGGTGGGCGAAGTGCTGAAGGTCATGCAGGACCTTGCCCAAGAAGGCCGCACCATGGTGGTAGTAACCCACGAAATGGGCTTTGCCCGTGAGGTCTCCAACCAGTTGGTGTTCCTGCACAAGGGGGTTGTAGAGGAGCGGGGCTGTCCGAAAGAAGTTTTGCTCAATCCACAGTCCGAGCGTCTTAAGCAGTTTCTTTCTGGCAGCTTGAAGTAAGCTTCAGCGCGGCGATTATCCAAGACCGCATTGCATCACCACCTGGCATGTAAAAGCATGCCAACAGAGCCTAGACTGCCAGCCATGACTGCCCACCGAATCGGTTTCCTCCTTTGGCCCAACACCAAGGCCATGACTTTGGCTTTGGCCGAAGAGGCGCTGCGCGTCGCCCAGCGCGTGCACCCGGAGGTGGTTTACGAGCTGGTTTTTCTCCAGGCTGAACCCGCTGCCGAAGCTGCCTGGCGTCTACCGGGCGAGCCGTGGGCGGGCAAGCTTGAAGGCTGCCAAAAACTCTTTCTGCTCGCTGACGAGCCGCCCGGTCAGTTGGCGCCGGCGTTGTCTAGCGCGCTCAAGCAGTTGGTGCGTGCTGGTTGTGTGATTGGTGGGTTGTCGGCGGGGGTTTATCCGCTGGCGCAGTTGGGCTTGCTTGATGGCTACCGCGCCGCCGTGCACTGGCGCTGGCAAGACGATTTCACCGAACGCTTCCCGAAAGTGATCGCCACCAGTCATCTCTTTGATTGGGACCGTGACCGCCTGAGCGCCTGTGGTGGCTTGGCGGTGCTTGATTTACTGCTCGCCGTGCTGGCCCGTGACCACGGCGCCGAGCTGGCTGGCGCGGTGTCCGAAGAGCTGGTGGTTGAGCGCATTCGCGAAGGTGGTGAACGCCAACGCATTCCGCTGCAAAACCGCCTCGGCTCCAGCCACCCTAAGCTGACCCAGGCCGTGCTGTTGATGGAAGCCAATATCGAAGAGCCGCTGACCACCGACGAAATCGCCCAGCACGTGTGCGTGTCCCGTCGACAACTGGAGCGCATCTTCAAGCAATACCTCAACCGCGTACCCAGCCAGTACTACCTGGAACTGCGCCTGAACAAAGCCCGCCAGTTGCTGATGCAAACCAGCAAATCGATCATCCAGATCGGCCTGTCCTGCGGCTTTTCCTCCGGTCCACACTTCTCCAGCGCCTACCGCAACTTCTTCGGCGCCACCCCGCGCGAAGACCGCAACCAACGCCGTAGCAGCAGCCCGTTCGAGCTCAGCTCCATCCCCTCCGAGCGCGGTTGATCCCTGCTCTTTGTAGGGTGCGCTGTGCGCACCTTTACAATTATCGCTTGGCACCCTGGTGCGCACAGCACACCCTACGGGGCGACGGCGATCTGAGCGTGGATGTAAATTTCCGTCCCACCACCAACCCTGTTTAAACTGCGCCTTCGCGACACCTTCTGTCGCCTTTATGAAAGCCGCGAAAAATACCGGGTTGGCGCTATAAGAAGTTGTCGCATGCCGACAATGCCCACCCTAAATCAGTCCCTACAATTCATTCCAGCGCTGACCTTTGGGGTTGGCGGTCCTCTTCAGGAGAGCTTCGATGTCCGTTGAGCAAGTGCAGGTCCAGCGCGCCGATTTCGATCAGGTGATGGTTCCCAACTACGCCCCAGCCGCCTTTATTCCGGTGCGTGGCGAGGGTTCCCGAGTCTGGGATCAGAGCGGTCGAGAGCTGATCGACTTTGCCGGCGGTATCGCAGTGAACTCCCTGGGCCATGCTCATCCGGCCCTGGTTAAAGCGCTCACTGAGCAAGCCAATAAAATCTGGCATGTATCCAACGTGTTCACCAACGAGCCGGCCCTGCGCTTGGCTCACAAGTTGGTGGACGCCACCTTCGCCGAGCGCGTGTTCCTCGCCAACTCCGGCGCCGAAGCCAACGAAGCGGCCTTTAAGCTGGCCCGTCGTTACGCCAGCGATGTATATGGGCCGGAAAAATTCGAAATCATCGCCGCAACCAACAGCTTCCACGGTCGCACCTTGTTCACCGTGACCGTTGGCGGCCAGCCGAAATATTCCGACGGCTTCGGGCCGAAGATTGAAGGCGTAACCCACGTTCCGTTCAACGACCTGGCTGCACTGAAAGCTGCTATCTCGGACAAAACCTGTGCCGTGGTGCTTGAGCCGGTGCAAGGCGAGGGCGGCATTTTGCCGGCCGACCAGGCTTACCTCGAAGGCGTGCGTGAGCTGTGCGACGCGCACAACGCGCTGCTGGTATTCGACGAAGTACAAAGCGGCATGGGCCGCAGCGGCGAGTTGTTCGCTTATATGAACTACGGCGTAACGCCAGACATCCTCTCCAGTGCGAAAAGCCTGGGCGGCGGTTTCCCGATTGGCGCCATGCTCACCACCACCAAGATTGCTGCACACCTCTCGGTGGGTGTTCACGGCACCACCTACGGCGGTAACCCGCTGGCCTCGGCCGTGGCTGGCGCCGTGCTGGATGTGATCAATACCCCGGAAGTGCTCAATGGCGTCAAAGCCAAACACCAGCGCTTCAAAACCCGCCTGGAAGCGATTGCTGCCAAATACGGCATCTTCACTGAAGTGCGTGGCCTCGGTCTGTTGATTGGTGCGGCCCTTAGCGATGCCTGGAAGGGCAAAGCCAAGGACGTGCTTAACGCCGCCGAAAAAGAATGCGTGATGGTGCTGCAAGCCGGTCCTGACGTGGTGCGTTTCGCCCCAAGTCTGGTGATTCCGGATGCCGACATCGACGAAGGTCTCGACCGCTTTGAGCGCGCCGTGGCCAAGCTGACCCAAGCCTGACGGCTATACCGCAACGCTGCTGTTCACCCCATTGGTTGTAGGGCTGCTGGTCAGTCCTACCGGGTGCGAGTCGGCGGCGTTGCGCTTTTCATACCCAAAGAGAATTTAAGGAGTAACACCATGCTGGTGATGCGCCCTGCGCAAATGGCTGACTTGGCTGACGTGCAACGTCTGGCTGCGGACAGCCCGGTTGGTGTTACTTCGCTGCCGGACGATGCGGGTCGGCTGAAGGACAAGATCGCCGCGTCCGAAGCCTCGTTTGCCGCCGAAGTCAGTTTTAACGGCGAAGAAAGCTACTTCTTCGTGCTGGAAGACACCGAGAGCGGCCGCCTGGTCGGTTGCTCCGGCGTGGTGGCGTCGGCCGGTTATTCCGAGCCGTTCTACAGCTTTCGCAACGAAACCTTTGTGCACGCCTCGCGCTCGCTGTCGATCCACAACAAGATTCACGTGCTCTCGCTGTGCCACGACCTGACCGGTAATAGCCTGCTGACCAGTTTCTACGTCGAGCAGCCGCTGGTGGATTCGCCTTGGGCTGAGCTCAATTCCCGTGGTCGTTTACTGTTTGTCGCCAGCCACCCGGAGCGTTTTGCCGATGCGGTGGTGGTGGAGATTGTTGGCCATAGTGACGAGCAAGGTGATTCGCCGTTCTGGGACGCTGTGGGCCGCAACTTCTTTGACCTTAACTACGCCGAAGCCGAACGCCTGTGCGGGCTGAAAAGCCGCACCTTCCTTGCCGAGCTGATGCCGCATTACCCGATTTACGTACCGCTGCTGCCGGACGCCGCCCAGGAAGCCATGGGCCAGGTGCACCCGCGGGCGCAGATCACCTTCGACATCTTGATGCGCGAAGGTTTTGAAACTGACCACTACATCGACATCTTCGACGGCGGCCCAACCCTGCATGCGCGCACCTCGGGCATTCGCTCGATTGCCCAGAGCCGGGTGGTGCCGGCGCGTGTTGGTGAGCCGGGCAAAGGCCGCCTGTATTTGGTTGCCAACGGCCAGCTACAGGATTTCCGTGCGGTGGTGGTTGAGTTGGATTGGGTGCCGGGCAAGCCGGTGAGCCTGGGTGCAGAGGTTGCTGAGGCCTTGGGTGTCGGTGAGGGCGCAAGCGTGCGCCTGGTAGCGGTTTAAGAGGAATAGCCATGATCGTTCGTCCCGTGCGCAGTGCTGATTTGCCTGCCTTGATTGACCTCGCCCGCAGTACCGGCGCTGGCTTGACCACGTTACCCGCCAATGAAGAACGCTTGGCCCACCGCGTGGGTTGGGCGGAAAAGGCCTTCCGTGGCGAAGCCACCCGTGCCGACGCCGATTACCTGTTTGTGCTCGAAGATGATGACGGCCGAGTGGTGGGTATTTCTGCCGTCGCTGGCGCCGTTGGCTTACGTGAGCCTTGGTACAACTACCGCGTCGGGCTCACCGTCAGCGCGTCGCAAGAGCTGGATATCTACCGGGAAATTCCAACGCTGTTCTTGGCCAATGACCTGACGGGCAACTCCGAGCTGTGCTCGCTGTTTCTTAAAGCGGACCACCGCACCGGCCTGAATGGCCGCTTGCTGTCAAAAGCACGCTTCCTGTTTATCGCCGAATTCCCGCAGCTGTTTGGCAATAAGATCATTGCCGAGATGCGCGGCATGTCCGATGGCGATGGCCGTTCGCCGTTCTGGGAAAGCCTGGGTCGGCACTTCTTCAAAATGGAATTCTCCCGCGCTGACTACCTGACGGGCGTGGGCAACAAGGCGTTTATCGCTGAGCTGATGCCCAAGTTTCCGCTGTACACCTGCTTTCTTTCCCAGGAAGCGCGGGAAATTATCGGCCGCGTACACCCCGACACTGAGCCGGCGCTGAATATGCTCAAGGCCGAAGGGTTCAGCTACCAGGGCTATGTCGATATTTTCGACGCCGGCCCGGCCATCGAGGCCGAAACGCAAAAGATTCGTGCCGTGCGTGACAGCCAAGCCTTGGTGCTCGCCATCGGCACGCCAGGCGACGACGCCACCACCTTCTTGATGCATAACCGCAAGCGCGATGAATGCCGTATTACCGCGGCGCCGGCGCGCTTGGCGGCCGGCACGTTGGTGGTCGATCAAATTACGGCCAAGCGCTTGCAGTTGAAGGCAGGCGATCAGGTGCGTGCGGTGCCGCTGGCGGTGGAAAACAAGGAGCTGACTCGATGAACAGCCATTACATTGCAGGCATCTGGCAAGCAGGCGCTGGCGAAGCCCTGGAATCGCTGAACCCGGTGACCCAGAACGTGGTATGGACTGGCAAGGCCGCCACCGAAGCGCAAGTCGACGCCGCTGTGCAGGCCGCGCGCCATGCATTTCCGGCCTGGGCGACACTGTCGCTGGACGAGCGCATCACCGTGCTGGAGCGCTTTGCCGCCACCTTGAAAAACCGCAGCGACGAGCTGGCCCGTACCATCGGTGAAGAAACCGGCAAACCGCTGTGGGAATCGGCCACCGAAGTGACCAGCATGGTTAACAAGGTCGCTATCTCGATTCAAAGCTACCGTGAGCGCACAGGCGAAAAGAGCGGGCCCTTGGCCGACGCCACCGCCGTGCTGCGTCACAAACCCCATGGCGTGGTCGCGGTGTTTGGCCCGTATAACTTTCCTGGCCATTTGCCTAACGGCCATATCGTGCCGGCGCTGCTGGCCGGTAATGCCGTGGTGTTTAAACCTAGCGAACTGACGCCAAAGGTGGCTGAGCTGACGGTGCAGTGCTGGGTCGAAGCCGGCTTGCCGGCTGGCGTGCTGAACCTACTGCAAGGTGCTCGTGACACAGGCGTGGCCTTGGCGGCGCACAGCGGTATCGACGGTTTGTTTTTCACCGGTTCGAGCCGTACCGGCAACCTGCTGCACCAACAATTCGCCGGGCGTCCGGACAAGATTCTGGCCCTGGAAATGGGTGGCAATAACCCGCTGGTGGTGGAAGAGGTGAAAGACCTCGACGCGGCGGTGTACACCATTATTCAGTCGGCCTTTATCTCCGCTGGCCAGCGCTGCACCTGCGCGCGTCGCCTGCTGGTACCGCAGGGCGAGTGGGGCGACGCGCTACTGGCGCGCTTGGTGGCGGTGGCGGCGACTATTCAGGTCGGCGCCTTCGACGCCCAGCCCGCGCCCTTTATGGGCTCAGTCATTTCTCTGGATGCGGCGCGCCATCTGCTCAAGGCCCAGGAACATTTGCTCAGTAACGGCGCTAGCGTATTGCTGGCCATGAGTCAGCCGCTGGAAAACGCTGCCTTGCTTACGCCTGGCATTATTGACGTGACGGCGGTTAGCGAACGTCCGGATGAAGAGTTTTTCGGCCCCTTGCTGCAGGTGATTCGTTACGCCGACTTTGCCGGCGCCATTGCCGAGGCCAACAACACCCAGTACGGCCTGGCTGCTGGTTTGTTGTCCGATTCGGCCGAGCGTTACCAACAGTTCTGGTTGCAAAGCCGCGCTGGCATCGTTAACTGGAACAAACAGCTCACCGGTGCCGCCAGCTCGGCGCCGTTTGGCGGCGTTGGCGCTTCGGGCAACCACCGCGCCAGCGCCTACTACGCGGCGGACTATTGCGCCTACCCGGTAGCTTCGCTGGAAAGCGCCACCCTGAGCCTGCCTGCAACCCTGACCCCGGGAGTCAGCCTGTGACCAACGCGAATAACAACAACAAAAATGCCTTTGAAGTGAACTTCGACGGTCTGGTGGGCCCGACCCATAACTACGGCGGGCTGTCCTACGGCAACGTCGCTTCGCAAGGCAACAGCCAGCAGGTTTCCAATCCCAAGGAAGCCGCCAAGCAAGGCCTGGCGAAAATGAAGGCGTTGATGGAGATGGGCTTTAAGCAGGGCGTGCTGGCCCCGCAAGAGCGTCCGGATGTGGCTGCGCTGCGCCAAATTGGCTTTACCGGCAGCGATGCCGAGGTGATCCAGCGCGCCGCTAAAGAAGCGATGCCGCTGCTGGTTGCCAGTTGCTCGGCATCCAGCATGTGGACTGCCAACGCCGCCACCGTCAGCCCAAGTGCTGACACCGCCGATGGCCGCGTGCATTTCACCGCCGCCAACCTCAACTGCAAATACCACCGCAGCCTGGAGCATCCGGTCACCAGCCGCATACTCGGCGCGATGTTTGCCGACCAAGCGCACTTTGCCCATCACGCGGCCCTGCCTGCCGTCGCCCAATTCGGCGATGAGGGCGCGGCCAACCACACCCGTTTCTGCAAAGACTACGGCGATGCTGGCGTGGAGTTTTTCGTCTTTGGCCGCAGCGCGTTTGACGCGCGCTACCCGGGCCCGCAACGCTACCCGGCGCGGCAGACCCTGGAAGCCAGCCAGGCCGTGGCCCGCTTGCATGGCCTGAGCGATGCCGGCGTGGTGTATGCCCAGCAAAACCCAGCGGTGATCGACCAAGGCGTGTTCCATAACGACGTAATCGCCGTCGGTAATGGCGAGGTGCTGTTCTATCACCAGGACGCTTTCCTCGAAACCGACAAGGTAGTGGCCGAACTACACGACAAGCTGGCCCGCCGTGGCGGCCGGTTCCAGGCTGTGTGCGTACCGCGCGATGCCGTCAGCGTCGAGGACGCGGTGCATTCCTACCTGTTCAACAGCCAACTGTTGTCGCGTGCCGATGGCAGCATGCTGCTGATCGTGCCGGAGGAATGCCGCAACAACGAACGCGTGTGGAATTACCTGTCGCGCCTGACGGCTGATGACGGACCGATCCGTGAAGTCAAGGTGTTCGATCTCAAGCAAAGCATGCAAAACGGCGGCGGCCCGGCCTGTTTGCGCCTGCGTGTGGCCTTGAAGGAAGACGAACTCAACGCGGTAAATAACGGCGTGATCATGACCCCGTCGCTGTACGACACCCTCAATGTATGGGTCGACAAGCACTACCGCGACCGCATGGCCGAAAGCGATCTGGCCGACCCACACCTGCTGGTCGAATGCCGTTCGGCATTGGATGAGCTGACGCAGATCCTTAAACTAGGCTCTGTGTACCCCTTCCAGCTTAATTAAGAGTGTTTTGACCATGTCCGATAGCTTGCAACTGATCCTCGAAGATACCGACGGCACCCAGCTGGAAACCTCCTGCACCCGTTTTGCCGTGATCTGGCAGGGCAAAGAAGTGTGGATTCAGCAAGACGGCCGCGGCCAACTGATCATTGGCGTGGACGTGGAGGAGGGCGACGCCGAGTACGCCAACCTGTTGCTGCGTCCGCTGGCGACTAACCTGGTGAGCCTGGAACTGGAAATGGAACCAGCCGGCGAGTTGGATGATGACGAAGACGGTCACGTGCACGGCCCTGACTGTAACCACTAAGAACTAGACGGAACGCGCCCTATGCTAGCCCTCGGTAAGTTGTTGGAGTTGACCCTGGTAGGCCGCGAGCCGGCCGCCAAGATTCAACTGACCCCCGAGGGCGCCCGCCTGCGTTGGCTGGCCGAGGGCGCGCTGGAGATTACCCCGCCAGCGGGGCAGGACAGCGGCCTTGATCTGTTGTTGTCGGCCGGTATCCACGGTAACGAAACAGCGCCAATCGAACTGCTTGATCGCCTGCTGCAAGGCATCGCCCGAGGCGAGCTCAAGCCGCGCGCGCGCATTCTGTTTTTGCTCGGCAACCCCGAGGCGATGCGCAAGGGTGAGCGGTATATCGAGCAGGATATCAACCGCCTGTTCAATGGCCGGCACGAGCAAAGCAGCGGTTTCGAAGCCCTGCGCGCCTGTGAGTTGGAACGCCTGAGCGCGAGCTTTTTTACTCAGGCGCCGACTGACGCGCCGCGTCAACGTCTGCATTACGACCTGCATACCGCCATTCGTGGCTCGAAAATCGAGCAGTTCGCGCTTTATCCGTGGCGTGAAGGCTGCAAGCATTCGGTGCTTGAGCTGGCCCGTTTGAAGGCGTCGGGCGTGGCGGCGGTGCTGCTGCAAAGCAAGGCGTCCATCACCTTTAGTTCCTACACCTACGCGCAGTTAGACGCCGAGGCGTTCACCTTGGAGTTGGGCAAGGCCCGCGCCTTTGGTCAAAACGATGGGGTAAACCTGGAGGCGCTCGAGGCGCGGTTGCAGTGCCTGATCGAGAACAGCGAGCCGCCGCTGGAGGCAGACGACCTCGAGGGTCTGCAATTGTTTGCCGTCGCGCGGGAAATCATCAAACACAGCGACGCCTTCCATCTCAACTTACCTGCCGATATCGAGAACTTCAGCGAGCTGCCGGTGGGTTATGTACTGGCCGAAGATATTGCCGGCATGCGCTGGGTTGTCGAAGAGCGCGGCGCGCGCATTATCTTTCCCAATCCCAAGGTGAAAAATGGCCTGCGCGCCGGCATTCTGGTGGTGCCCACCAGCGCCGACACACTTTAATCGCCAATTAGTCGAAGTGCCTCTTGTCGCTCTAGAGCGGCTGCTTTAGGGTCGAGGGTCTGCCGTAGAGGAGACCCGTAATGCCCGTTATCGATTTGCGTAGCGACACCGTCACCCAGCCCACCCCCGGTATGCGCGAGGCCATGTTGCAGGCGCCAGTGGGCGACGACGTGTACGGCGAAGACCCCACCGTCATCCGTTTACAGCAGTACCTGGCCGACAAGCTCGGTTTTGCCCAGGGCTTGTTTGTACCCAGCGGCACCATGAGCAACCTGCTTGGCCTAATGGCCCATTGCGAGCGGGGCGACGAGTACATCGTTGGCCAGGAAGCGCACACCTACAAATACGAAGGTGGCGGCGCAGCGGTGCTGGGCTCCATTCAGCCGCAGCCGTTGCAGGTAGAAGCCGATGGCTCCCTGGACCTGGCACGCGTAGCCGCAGTGATCAAACCCGACGACTTTCACTTCGCCCGCACCCGTTTGCTCGCCCTGGAAAACACCATGCAGAGCAAGGTGCTGCCCCTCAGCTATTTGGCGTCGGCGCGCAAACTGACGCAGGAGCGCGGTCTGCAACTGCACCTGGACGGCGCCCGGCTGTATAACGCGGCGGTGAAACAGGGCGTTGAAGCGCGGGAAATTACCCAGTATTTCGACTCCGTTTCCGTATGTTTGTCCAAAGGCCTGGGCGCGCCCATTGGCTCGGTGCTGCTGGGTTCTGAGCAGTTGATCGACAAGGCTCGGCGGCTGCGCAAAATGGTCGGCGGTGGTATGCGC
>NZ_JBBNAH010000607.1:0-15654 GCF_037994325.1 Pseudomonas sp. | reverse complement strand
CCATAGGATTGCCTTTGTGCACGCTAATAATTGTAAACTCGGAGGCTACGACTTCCTCGTCGCCGACCTGGGTGATTACTTGAGCCGTAATTTTTGCCTCAAAAATTGAGTATGAAGTGGCGCTGATTTTTTTCATGTCTAATGCAACGCATTGGCAAGCATGGGCGTGAATGCTGAAGAAGGTTAATGCCAGGAGTGCAAGTGCTCGAACTATTGGATAGGGCGTACGTTGAGTGGGTGCTGGTCTTTTCATACTTCCCTCATCACTGCGCTTGGCACGGTGTAGGTCGCCCGAAACCTGGCTCTAATGAGATCAAAACAACTTCATAGCGAAGCGCCGCGCGCTTTGGGATGCTGGGGTTTTGCCGATGTTCGTAATAGGCGAGCTGTGGGCCAAACTTTAATTCGCGTTTGCCTCCAACTCTCATACCCAAGATGCCTTCGGTCACGGTCGGATAGGTTTGCCGGTCACCGCCTACGCAAATGCACAGCACGCCGCTGGCGCACTCTTCACCTTGGGGTAGATACAGGTTGTAGTGCACGACAGCGTTCATACCGTGCTCGGCAAGTGTGCCAGTGCCAACCTGCAGGTCGGTGGTTTTGAGTCCTTTCATGGCGCGCTGCTACTCGGCTATTAAGTAGGCGACACAGTGACGTCAGTTCTGTCGTCGTTGTGTCTGATAACGGTCCCTGTTTATGCGCAATTCCCTGTTCCGTTTAAGTGTCACGGCATCGTGCGCGACGTTTGGCGGGCGGAGGCGGGCATAACTTGGGCGCACATTACGGAGTTGCCGAGAGTGTGTCTATGTTTGGCTACCGGCCAGCAGTGGGCTAGGGGCGAGGGGCTTCGAGGCTATGGGCGGGCTTTCAGGAGGGCATCGGCACCACGTACGGCGCCGACTTTGGTGTCGAGCACCAGGCCATCGGCATAGTGGCGCAGGGCTTCGCCGATCAGTTGGTTGGTGATGTGTGGGCCTTAGAAGTCGGAGGTGTCGATAGGGTTGATCCCGGGAGCGTGGTGCCGACCGACGCGGGTTCAATGCGACGACACAAATTCCGAAGGCGATGTCGGCGCCGGCAGCGCATAGGTGCGTTTCATCCAGGCCACTTCCGCCAGCGGCGTGCGGCCGAAGAGGCGTTTGAAGTCGCGGCTGAATTGCGAGGGGCTTTCGTAGCCGACCAGAAAGGCGGTTTTGGCGGCGCTCAGGTCGTTGCGCAGCATCAGTAAGCGTGCTTGGTGCAGGCGGGTGGATTTGAGGTATTGCATGGGCGAGGCATCGGTCACTTTGCGAAAGTGCAGGTGAAAGTTGGGCACGCTCATTTGGGCTTCGTGGGCCAGGGTTTCGACGCTCAGACGTTGGTGGTAGCCGCTGTGGATTTTGCGAATGGCGCGGGTGATTTTGCCGAATTGGCCTTGTTGGCTGATGGCCGCGCGCAGGGTGCCGCCTTGTTCGCCGGTGATGATGCGGTAGTAGATTTCCCGCAGCATGGCGGGGCCAAGGATGGCGGCGTCTGTGGCCTCGCCCATTATTTCTAGAAAGCGCAGGGTGCTTTGGCGCAGCGGCTCGTCCATGGCCGAGGCGTACATGCCCATGGGTTCGGCGACGCTGAAGCCGCGCACTTGGTCGACCTGCTCGATCAGTTCGCTGGCCAGGGTGAAGTCCAGCCGCAGGTAAACCGCGAGCATGGGCTCGGCTTCGCTGGCGTCGGTTTCCATGGTGAAGGGAACGGGCACCGACACCACCAGGTAGTGCTGGGCGTCGTAGATATACACGTCGTCGCCGAGGTAGCCGCGTTTACGCCCTTGGCAGAGGATGACAATGCCGGGCTCGTATAGCACCGGCGTGCGGGTGAGCGGCCGATTGCTGCGCAGAAAGCGCACGTCGTCCACGGCGCTGAGGTTGTAGCCTTCCGTCGGCGCCAGGTGCGCCATCAACTGCACCATGCGGGCTGTGCTGGGGTCTCGCGGTTTGGCCATCTGCGACACTCTTTTTTGCGTTTAACCTTAGCCGTCGGTTGAGCAGCTGAGGGCTTGCCATTGCTCAATACTCTCGGCTGTGCGTTGCAACTTGTCACGCACTAAGGCCAGGGCGTCACTGCCCAGCAGTAAGTGCGCGGGTGGGGTTGGGCTGGCGATTATCGCCAACATGGCGCGGGCGGCTTTGCGTGGGTCGCCCAGCTGCTGGCCGCTTTTTGCTTCGCGGGCTTGGCGGATGGGGTCGAAGCTTTCGTTGTAGTCGCTGATGCTGCGCGGGGTGCGGTGCATGGAGCGGCCGGCCCAGTCGGTGCGAAAGGAGCCGGGGGCCACGGCGGTGACGAAAATATTGAAGGGTTGCAGCTCTTTGCTCAGGGTGTCGGAGATGCCTTCCAAGGCGAATTTGCTGCCGCAGTAATAGGAAATGCCGGGCATGGTGATATAGCCGCCCATGGAGGTGATGTTGAGGATATGCCCAGCCCGGCGCTTACGAAAATACGGCACGAAGGCTTTGGTGACGGCCACTGCGCCAAACACGTTTACGTCGAATTGGCGGCGCATGTCCTCAAGGGACGACTCTTCAAAAATACCTTCGTGTCCGTAGCCGGCATTGTTGACCAGCACATCAACGGGCCCCTGCTTGGTTTGCACGTCGGCCACTACCGAGTCGATGGCAGCAAAGTCGGTAACGTCGAGCAGCACGCCATGGGCGCGGTTGGGGTGCAAGGCTTCGAAGGCGGCCAAGGCCGCTTGGCTGCGCACCGTACCAATAACGCGGTGGCCTTCGGCGAGCGCTTCCTGCGCCAGGGCTTGGCCAAAGCCGCTGCTAACGCCAGTGATAAACAGGGTTTTTATAGCGGACATACTGCGCACTCCGGTGTGGTGGGGGTGCGCTTATGCTAGGGCGGGAGGCGCCTTGGGCCTATGCCGGATCGGATTGGAGTATTGCCTATTCCTATCACGGCGTTGTACTGGCATTAGCCATTAAAAGGGCCTACGCCATGGCCCAAGACACTTGTGCCTCTGTCGTTAGGCCAGCCCATCCAGCTCCGCCAACAACTCGGGTGCAATCACCAGCTCGCTAGCGCTGAGGTTTTCGTGCAGGTGCGCTACCGATGAGGTGCCGGGAATCAGCAGCAGGTTTGGCGAGCGTTGCAGTAGCCAGGCTAATGCCACTCGGAGCGGTGAGGTTTGCAGGCGCGCTGCGACCCTGGAGAGGGTTTCCGATTGCAGCGGGCTAAAGCCGCCGAGGGGGAAAAACGGGACGTAGGCGATGCCTTGCGCGGCCAGTTCGGCGATCAACGCTTCATCGGCGCGGTGGGAGAGGTTGTAGTGGTTTTGCACGCAGACCACCGGGGCGATTTTCTGTGCCTCTTTCACTTGTACGGCGGAGACATTGCTCAAGCCCAAGTGGCGAATCAGCCCTTGGCGTTGCAGTTCGGCGAGGGTGGTAAAGCCTTCTTCAATAGAGGCTTCGTCGGGGGCATGCAGGCTGCCCCAGGCGCGGTAGTTGACCACGTCCAACACATCGAGGCCGAGGTTGCGCAGGTTGTCGTGCACGGCGCGGGTCAGTTCTTCCGGGCTATGGGCCGGGTTCCAAGAGGCATCAGCACCGCGCACGGCGCCGACTTTGGTGACGATGACCAGGTTATCGGCATAGGGGTGCAGGGCTTGGCGGATCAGTTGGTTGGTGACGTGCGGGCCGTAGAAGTCGGAAGTGTCGATATGGTTGACGCCGGCTTCTACGGCCGCGCGCAGCACGGCGAGCGCGGCGTGGTGGTCTTTGGGTGGGCCGAATACCTGTGGGCCGGCGAGTTGCATGGCGCCGTAGCCCATGCGGTTTACGGTGCGGTCGCCGAGTAGAAAGGTACCGGCCTGGCGGGCGTTGCTCATGGGGTGTGCCTCTTGTTTATGCTGAGTTCAGGGGAAGTAGGCCCACTATAGGCATTGACCATTGTGCTGATAATGCGCTGCAATCGGCACAGGTTGTACGGGAGCAAGAACAGTGGCTGCGGATATTCAAGACTTGCTGGCCTTTGTTGCCGTGGTAAAGGCCGGCGGTTTTCGCGAGGGCGCGCGGTTGAGCGGTAAATCGGCCTCCAGCCTGAGTGATGCCGTGCGGCGTATGGAGGCGGGGCTTGGTGTACGCCTGCTCAACCGCACCACCCGCAGTGTGGTGCCGACCGAGGCGGGGGCGCGCTTGATGGAACGCATTGTGCCGGCGCTGGGGGAAGTGGAGTCGGCGCTGGATGTGGTCAACGACTACCGCGACCGGCCCTCCGGCACGTTGAAACTCAATGTGCCACTGAGCGCGGCGCGCTTGGTGCTGCCGGCGATCATTACGCCGTTTTTGCACACCTACCCGGATATCCGCCTGGAAGTGATCGTCGATGAAAGCTTTGTCGACGTGCTGGCGGCCGGTTGCGATGCCGGTATTCGCTACGGCGAACGCCTGGAGCCAGACATGATCGCCGTGCCCATTGGCCCGCGCAGGCAACGCTTTGCTGCGGCGGCGTCGCCCGCTTACCTCAACGCCCGTGGCCGTGCGCAACACCCCAGTGAGCTCCTGCAGCACGCCTGCTTGCGGGGCAAATTTCCCAGCGGTTCACTGCCGCTGTGGGAGTTTGAACGTGACGGCGAGAGCCTGACCGTTGACCCTTGCGGGCCATTGATTGTGCGTATCGGTGGCGCTGTCGACCTGGCGGTGCAAGCGGCCATTGATGGCCTGGGCATCGTCTATTTATTCGAAGACTGGCTGCGTCCGCATCTAGAAAGCGGGGCGCTGGAGCCGGTGCTGGAAGACTGGTGGCCGAGTTTTCCTGGGCAATATCTGTACTACCCTGGACGCCGTTACGTACCGTCGCCGCTGCGGGCGTTTATCGACTTTATCAAGGACCATGCCCACGGCTAGCAGTAGCCAATCGCCGTGGTGGTGTTCAAAAACCGAGTAGAAAGCTATGAACCGTCGGAAAAAAATTAAGCAGTTGCTAGAGGCGCACGCGAAAAAAGCCAACGCCAAATTGGCACCGAAAAATAAGCCCAAATACATCAGCAAAGCTGACCGCTTAAAGCTCGCCGCTGAAGCCCCCGAAGAAACAACCAGCAACCCGTAGGTTGGCGCTGAGCGCAGCGAAGCCCAACAGGATGGTGTGCGGTGTAACTGTTGGGCTTCGCCGGAGGCTCAACCCAACTACGACTGTCGCGAATGCTAGAGGCAGGGTTCGCCCGTAGGGTGTGCTGTGCGCACCACGGGGTATACGCACAAATCGCCTGGTGCGCGCAGCGCACCCTACGACGGCGCGTACGGTGTCAGGCCACTACTTGCTGCTCTATATGCAGGTTGCGCAGGTACGCGGCAAAGCCGCCTTCAACCCGTACTTCCAGGCGCGCGCTGGTGGTGACCTGGGGGCTGCTGCTCCAGGCGATGGTGGCGCCGCTGCGTTGGAAGCTGGCGACCAGTTCTACGTCTTCGTCGACGGTCAGGGGTTTAAACCCGCCCGCGCGCACGTAGGCATTGGCGCTAAAGCCGAGGTTGGCACCGTGGATATGCCGGTGGCCGTCGCCGTTGTGGTAGCGGCCGCTGTATTGGGCTTGCACGCTGTCCGGGATGTCGCCCCAGTCGCCAATTTGTACGGTGCCGCAAACCACGTCGGTTTCCAGGCTGAGTTGCGCCACTAGCCAGTCTTCGGCGACTTGGCTGTCGGCGTCGGTGCAGGCGAGCCAGCGCGCACCTTGGTCGATCAGTAGGCGTACGCCTCGGGCGCGCGCTTCGCCAACGTTGCGGGCGTCTACGGCAATGGTCGCTACGCCATGGGCGAGGGCGATTTGTGCCGAGGCATCGGTGCAGCTGTCGAGTACGACCAAAATATGCACGGTCTCACCGTCCAGGGCGCAGTGCGCGGCGGCACGTTGCACGGCCATCAGGCAATCGCCAAGCAGGGCTTCTTCGTTGTGTACGGGAATGATCACGCCAATCATGTTTCTCTCCGGGTCAGCCCTTCATGTTCGGCTACTGAGGTGGCGTCTTCACACCACACTTCCAGCAGCAAATCTGCTTCCTGGTGCCAGACCAGGCGCGGCATACGTAGTAAATGGTGAAGTTCGTGGTGCACTTGGTCGCCGGTGTGTGGGCAGCCATCGATGCTGGGCCGCCAGTGGCAGGCCAGCACCGTGCCGCCTGGGGCCAGGGCGTAGCGCATGCTGAAAATAAGTTGGGTCAGGTCATGGCTGTCGAGGTAGTAGCCCAGTTCGCTGAACACGATCAGGTCGAACTTGCCCGGTGGCCATTGTTTAGGTAAGCGCCCCTGCCAGAACTGCACATTGCCGCGGTGTTTTAGCTGCGTTTGGGCCAGTTCCAGGGCAGTGGCTGAGGTGTCGCAGCACAGCAGTTGGCCGCTGCGTTCAGCCAGCTTGGCGCTGAGTTCGCCGTTGGCGCAGCCCAGTTCCAGCACGCTTTTGTACTGGCGCTGGGGCAGGCAGGCGAGGGTCAGTTGACGTTTGCGTTGTTCGTACCAGCGGGTGCGCATGGACCAAGGGTCGGCATCGGCTTGGAACATGCCTTCAAAGTAGCTATCAGCCACACTCATATACGCCAGCCCTCAGACAAATAGCAGTTCAAACGGTTGTTGCAGGCGATCGAGTGCACAGGCCGGTAATACCGGCGGCAGGTCGGCGAGCGGGTCGGGGTGAATCTGGCTGGCGAAGGCCTGAATCGCATGGCGTTTGCGCGCTTGCGTCCAGGTGTCGAGGGGCAGTTTGCGTGCCCGGTCCCAGGGAATACGGTGGTCTTCCGGGTCGGCCCAATGCCAGGCCCAGATGGGGATTTCTCGCAGCGGTACGTGGGCCTGTTCGCATGCCGCCAGGCAGGCGCGGGCGGTGGCTTCGTGGTCGCTGTGGCCATCGGCGCGCCAGGTGGTAAAGACCACGTCGTTTGGCTGCAAGTAGCCGAGCAGAAACTGACTGAGCTCGTCTTCGAACAGGTTTACTTGGGTGTCGGGGTAACCGGCGTGCAGCCATTTGTATTGGCTCTGGTCGAGACCCAACCGGCGCAATGCCTGGGCACTTTCCAGCGGCCGGGCGATGCTCAGCCGCTGCGGTGTCCAGTAGTGCGAGCCCATATTGCTGGCGGTACCGGCGGTCACGGAAATCAGCAGCATGGGAATTTGTTGCTGCCCGAGCATTTGCATCAAGCCGCCACAGCCGAGCACTTCGTCGTCGGGGTGGGGGGCAACAATCACGGCACGCGAGCCGGCCGGCAGCAGTTGCTCAATGCCGGTGGTTGGCACGGCAGCCAAGCGCCGGGATCGGTTCCATGCCTGCAAGGGCGTGCCGATAAGTTGGCTGTTGATCAGGTTGGGTGTCATAGCGTCCAGCTTCCTTCTGGTAGTTCGGCAACCCGCTCACCCTGAGCGGCAAGGTCGCGTTCTGCATGGCTCTGTCTAACGTAGACAGGCAGGTCGGCTAGCAGTTGGGCAAATTTTTCATCACGGCAGTAGGGCGCTGCGCCCAACGCGCGGCCGACGTGTTCAAGGGCTTGGGCGGCGGCGTATTCACATTGGCTGCGTAGGCGGCGTACCGGCAGTTCGGCGTTGGCGAACGGCTGTTCGTCGATCCACGCGGCGGTGGCGCGCAGGCTGGCTACGGTGGCGGTTAATACGGTATCTAACGCGCCAAGGTGGGCGAGGGCGTGGGGTTCGCTGCGTTTATTGCAGTGGCTGCGTAATGCTTCGCCAAGGGCTTGCGCGGCACCAAACCAGCAGGCGCCGATACCGCCTCCGCCTTGCCAGAAACCGGGGCGCTTCAGGTAGGCGCCAGGTACGCCGATCAAATGCCCGCGCGCCTGTTCGAAGCGCACTTCAACGCTGCCGCTGGCGGCCATGCCGACGGCGTTCCAGCCGTTGCTCGTGACCTCCACACCGGGTTGTTGCAGGGCGACGGCGACCAATTGCTGTTGGCCTTCTTCGTCCCAGCAGGTGATTAACGCATGGCTGATTTGCGCGGCGCCGGAGCACCAGGCTTTAAGGCCATCCAGGCGTACTTCGTGACTGGAGGTACGGGCATTGAGTTGGACTTTGGCCTGCGGTGGTTCGGCTGCCCACATGCCCCAGGTGCTGGCAGCAGGCATGCTGAATTCATGGCCTTGCACCTCGGCGATGATGGCCATCGCGTCGGTGTGGCCTTCGTAGAGTTTGCACAGACTAAGGTCGGCGCCTGCCACGCTGGCCAAACCGCGCCAGCGTTGCAAGGTGGCACCGCTGCCCGGGTAGGGCAGGCGGTCCAGGCCGTTATCAACCAGCTGTTGCAGCACCTCGCCAGGCTGGCGCGCCGGTAGCGGCGCGCTGCTGAGAAAGGCCCGCAGATCGGCTTCGCTGAAGTGGCGTTGCATGTGTCGTGCTCCTGATCATGCGCGGGTATCGCGCTGGAGCTCGAACAACAGCAGCGAGCGGTTGGTCACGATAAATTCGTGGCCGAATTCAAACTGCTCGTTGCCGCGATCGTCAGGCCGGTTGCTGTCAAGCAGGCAGGTCCAGCCGGAACCTTGGGCCACCTCTGGCAGGGTGAAATTCACCACGTCGTGGTGGGCGTTAAGGATTAACAGCAGCGTCGCATCTGCACCTTTACGGCGAATGCCGGTGGGTTGCGCGCGGCCATCCATGAGCATGCCCAGGCAGCGGGCGTGCGGGTCTTCCCACTGTTCCGGGGTCATCTCGTTGCCGCATGGCGACAGCCAAGTGACATCCTTAACCCCCAGCTCTTCGTTGTACTGGCCAACCAGGAAACGGCCACGGCGCAGAATCGGGAAGGCTTTGCGCAGGCTGATCAGGCGACGGGTAAATTCCAGCAGGCTTTTGCCTTCGTCATCGAGGTTCCAGTCGACCCAACCCAGCTCGTTGTCTTGGCAGTAAACGTTGTTGTTACCGCCTTGGGTGCGGCTGAATTCATCGCCGGCCACCAACATCGGTGTGCCTTGTGACAGCAGCAAGGTGCCGAGCATATTGCGCATTTGCCGCAGGCGCAGGCTGCGGATTTCCGGGTCGTCGGTGGGGCCTTCGGCGCCGTGGTTCCACGACAGGTTGTTGTCGCTGCCGTCGCGATTGTCTTCGCCGTTGGCGTCGTTGTGTTTGTGGTCGTAAGACACCACGTCGCGCAGGGTAAAGCCGTCATGGGCGGTGATGAAATTCACCGAGGCGTACGGGCGCCGACCACGCTGGTTAAACAAATCGCCCGAGGCGGTCAGGCGGCTGGCCAGTTCGGCCACTTGGCCTTCGTCGCCACGCCAGAAGCCACGCACGTTGTCGCGGTAGCGGTCGTTCCATTCCATCCAGCCGGGCGGGAAACCGCCGACTTGATAACCACCGGGGCCGCAGTCCCAAGGTTCGGCGATCAGTTTGGTTTTGCTTAGCACTGGGTCTTGGCGACAGGCGACCAAAAAGCTGTGGCGCTCGTCAAAACCATCGGCGTAGCGGCCAAGGATGGTGGCCAGGTCGAAGCGGAAACCGTCGACGCGCATTTCCGTGGCCCAGTAACGCAGCGAGTCGGTGACCATTTGCAGCACGCAGGGGTGGCTTAGGTCCAGGGTGTTACCGGTGCCGGAGTCGTTGATGTAGTGGCGCTTGTTGTCTTGCAGCAGGCGGTAGTAACTAACGTTGTCGATGCCGCGCATGCTTAAGGTGGGGCCGAGTTCGTTGCCTTCGGCGGTGTGGTTGTAGACCACGTCGAGAATCAGCTCCAGGCCTGCGTCGTGCAGGTGGGCGACCATCTCTTTGAACTCGTTGATGTGGCCAGTAGCAGAGTAGCCAGCGTGGGGGGCAAAAAAGGCAATGGTGTTGTAACCCCAGTAGTTGTTCATGCCCTTTTCCAGCAGGTGCTTGTCGTCGACAAAACCGTGCACGGGCAACAACTCGATGGTGGAAACACCAAGCTTTTTAAAGTGCTGCAGCAGGTCCGGGTTCATCAGCCCGGCATAGGTGCCGCGCAGTTCTTCGGCCACCGCCGGGTGGCGCATGCTGGTACCGCGCACATGGGCTTCGTAGATGATGGTGTTGTCCCACGGCACGCGCACATGGGGGCGTTCACCCCAGGTAAAGGCCGGGTCGATGACCTTGCTTTTCGGTACAAATTTGGCGCTGTCGCGGGTGTCGAAACTGAGGTCGGCATCTTTGTGGCCGATGGTGTAGCCAAACAGCGATTCGGACCAACGCAGCTTGCCGACCAGTTGCTTGGCGTAGGGGTCGATCAGCAACTTGTTGGGGTTAAAGCGGTGACCTTCGGTTGGCTCGTAAGGGCCGTATACGCGGTAGCCGTAAATTTGCCCCGGGTGCGCATCGGGCAGGTAACCATGCCAGATTTCATCGCTGTATTCGGGCAGTACAATGCGTTCCAGCTCAGTTTCGCCGGTGCTGTCAAACAGGCACAGCTCAACCTTGGTGGCGTGCGCCGAGAACAGCGCGAAGTTAACACCCAGACCGTCCCAGGTGGCGCCCAATGGAAATGGGTGGCCTTCGGATATCCGTGAATGCCGCATCACTTGCGGAGCCTCGTTGGGCGATTTATGCGGCTTGGTCATAGGGTCTTGTCCTCACATGGTATTCAGGCTTTTGGCGGTTTGGCTGCTGGCTTTTTCGCCGCTGGTTTGCTGTCGGCTGGCGCTTTGGCCGGTGCTTTTTTCTCGGGCACTGGCGGCTTGCTGGCAGCGGGTTTGGGCGCAGGTTTAGCAGCCGGCGGTTTAGGCGCGGTGGCTTTTGCTGCCGGCGCTTTTTCCGCTACAGGTTTGGAGGGCTTGGCGGGCTTTTCGATCGGTGTTTTTTTCGCTTTTGGTTCCAGCAGCGCGGGTTTCTCGGCTTTAGCCTTGGCCGGCTTTTTCGCCGCTGGAATAGCCGGGTTCGGCGACACCAGGGTTTTGCATTTTACGCTCTTACTGGCAGCCGGCGCGGCGGCTTCGGACTGGGCTAATTTGATCGCCATTTTCCAGTGACGGTCGGCTTGGCCTTCGGGCTTGCCTTCCGATTCCCAGATTTGAAAAGCGAACTCACGGACGCGTTTTTCGTCGATGCTGCTCATGGGCGTGGCTCCTGAAAGGGGTGTAGCACGTTGACCGGGAAATCCCGCAAAACGGTGGCAATCGGTAAACGACCTTCCACCGGGGTAAAGCTGCTGGCGGTGTAGGCACTGCTCAGCGTGTGGTGACAGAGGTGCGGCGGCAGTAGTAACTGGGTGTCGCCCCAGGCGCTGGCGCTGATCAGTGGCGTACTACTGCCATCCAATAAACCGGCGGCAAGGCGCGGCAGTACGACAATGGCGAAACGTTCATCGTCTAGATGGCGGGCAAAGGCCAGCACCCGTGCGGCGTGGCTGCCGGTCACTTGCAGCGGTACATAGTGGCCACGGGCAAACACGTCATGGTGCTCCGCGCGCAGGTTTAGCGTGCGGCGCACCAGCCACTGCTTCACCTGGCCGCCGCGCCAGCCGTTGACCAATTCAGCAACGGGTCGAGGGTGGGCGAAAGCGGCTTGGCGGGCGGCGAAATCCACCGGGCGACGGTTGTCCGGATCAACCAGGCTGAAGTCCCAAAACTCGGTGCCTTGGTACAGGTCTGGCACACCGGGGGTGGTCATGCGCAGCAGGCTTTGTGCCAGGCCATTTAGAGCACCGGCAGGCGCAAGCGACTCGGCAGCTGCGGCAATTTCGTTACGCAGATCGGCGGCTTCGCTGCTTTGCAACAGGCCTTCGAGAAAGCGCCGGCAGGCGCCTTCGTAGGCTTCGTTATTGGCGCTCCAGCTGCTGCGCAGTTTGGCTTCGCGCAGGGCTTTTTCCTGCCAACCGCGCAGGCGGTCAAGGTAGGCGCTCAAGCCCTTTTGGTCATCACCGGGCAAACCCAGCGGCCAACTGCCGAGCAGGGTTTGGTACAGCATCATTTCATCGCCAGGACTCGGTGCAATGCCGTCGGCCAGTTCTTCACGCAGCGGCGCGGCCAGGCGAAACCAGCTGTCGAAACGGTCGACCAGCCAGGTGGAGCGTTCGCTTACTACCGCCAGGCGGGCGCGGGTGTCTTCGCCGCGTTTATGGTCGTGAGTGGCGGTGGTCAGCAGGTTGTCGGGGAATTGTTCGCCACGTTTGATCCAGCTGGCTTGCAGCTCGTCCAATGGTGCGCTGAAGTGCTGCGGGTCAAAGCCGACGTCGTTGCGCGACAGCAGCACAGCGCTGCGGTAGCAGGCGGTGTCTTCCACGGCTTTAGCAGCGGCAGGCGAGGTCAGTTGCTGGAAGCGCGTCAGCAGTTTTTGCCGCTGTTTACGTGCCGGGCCAGGTGGTAGCTGGCGCAGTGCTTGGCCACCGAGCCAGCGGTCGAGGTGGGCGAGCAGCGGCCAGTCGGCTTCGCCCAGACTACCGTGAGCAGCCTCCAGCGCTTGTTGGAAAAACAGCTGATCTTGCGCGGAACGACCATGGCCGCCGGCATAGGTGCGGTACACCGGAAAGTGCACAATCAGCTCCATCAACGCGCGGCGGATCGAGCCTAGGGTCAGGTCGCGGGTGGCGATATCGTCGCGGGCCACCAGCAACAGACCCTGGGCCAAGGCTTCCAGGTCGCCGGCCAAGGTGCCGCTTAACACCAGCTGCCGGGCCTCGCGCACTTCGTCCATAAAGTTGGCGGTACGCCCGCTACGCGCTTCCCACAAACCAGCCAGTTGCAGCTCGCCAATGGGGTCGTGCTGCAGTTGCGACACCTCGTTCATAAACTCGTAGCCGGTGGTACCATCCACCGACCAGTTCTGCGCCAGCTGTTCGCCGGCGGCGAGGATTTTTTCCACGTAAATGGGGAATGGTTGGCCCGCCAACGCTTGCGGCCGTTTGCTCAATAACCCATTCACCCGGCGCCGCAGTTTGCGGCAATAGGCGCCCGGGTTGGCTAAACCGTCGACATGGTCGATGCGCAAACCGTCCACCAGCCCGCGCTGAATCAGTTCGAAGATCTTGCTATGGGTGGCTTCAAATACGCGGTTGCGTTCAACGCGCAGGCCGCCCAGTTCGTTGATATCGAAAAAGCGCCGCCAGTTGATATCGTCCGCCGCCGTGCGCCAACTGGCGAGGCGGTAATGCTGACGCTCAAGGAGTTGGTGCAGGCGGTTAAAGGCGGCGTCATCGCCAACGGCAAACTGACTCACGGCATCGGCAATGGCTTGGCCGACTTCCGGCACCAACGCCACTTCTGCCAACTCAGCGCGAATTTGCCGGGCGTTATGCCAAGCCAGTGGGTCGACATCCAAGGCCTCAAAGCGCGCGGCAAAGGACAGCAGCTGCGGGTTGTCAGCGGTTTTCAGCACGTCGGCGTAAGAGGGCGGGTGCAGCGGAAAGCGGTGCGCATAGTGCTGGGCGTAGAGGCTGCCTTCGGCGGCGTCGAAATGCAGGGTGATTTCGCCAGCGCCCAATACTTCGCCGTAGTCGCTGCGCAGAAACGGCACCAGCAGTTGGCCAACCATCAGCGGGTCGTGGGAGCGCCACTGGATATCGAAAAAGTTGGCGTAGGGGCTGGTGGGGCCCCATTCGAGCACGTCCAGCCACCAGGGGTTGGCGTCGCCGCCGACGGCCATGTGGTTGGAGACGATATCGAGGATCAGGCCCATGCCATGGGCGCGCAGCTCGCTGACCAAACGCAGCAACGCCGCTTCGCCACCCAATTCAGGGTTGATGCGGGTGGGGTCGACCACATCGTAGCCGTGGGTAGAGCCGGGCCGTGCGGTCAGAATCGGCGAGGCATAGACATGGCTGATGCCCAGGCCGGCGAAGTACGCCACCAGCGGCACGGCGTCGTCCAGGGTGAAGTCTTTATGGAATTGCAGGCGCACGGTGGCGCTAAGCGGTTTTACCGCTGACGAGGTGCTAGTCATGGCGCGATCTCATAGAAGGGGCGAGGTGATCGCGGGCGCGCCGGGCTTGGTCCAGGCGTTGCAAACGTTGGTTGGGTTCGGGGTGGTCGAGTATTTCTTTGGCATTGAGCGACCAGCGCCGCCGCCAGTTGGGGTGGATATCGCCGGGGCCGGGCAGGTTGGGTTGCTCGAACTCGCCCATGGCATCTTCCAAAGGCAGTAACACCAAGGGCGCCGGGGTGCTGCCAAGAAACGACACACTGGCGTCCAACTGCTCGGTGATGCTGTTGTCGCGAATCGGCAGCAGGGCGCAGTCTTGCAGGGCTTTGTGCAGGCTGTGCTTTTCCCAGTGACGGTGGTTGCGGTCGTCGACACTGTGTTCGCTGGTCGTGTGCCCGGCGTTTTCACGCCATTCAATATCGCGGCCTTGCATCCAGCCGTGCAGGGTGGGTAGGTCGTGGGTAGTGGTGGTGGCCAGGGCATCGGCGGGCCAGTGCGGTGCGGGAATAAACGCCCCATCTTTTTGTTCGAACAACAGCACGCGCATGCCCAACAGGCGGCTACGCGCCAGCTCTTCGCGCAGGCCTTCGGGCACGGTGCCGAGGTCTTCGCCAATGATGAGTGCGCGGTTACGCCACGATTCCAAGGCCACCAAACGCAGCAGGTCTTGTAGCGGGTAGTTGAGGTAGGCGCCGGCTTGCGGTGGTGCGCCTAGTGGCGTAACCCAAAGGCGCTTGAGGCCCATGACATGGTCGATGCGCACGCCGCCAACATGGGCCAGGTTGGCTTGCAGCATTTCAATAAACGCGCGGTAGCCGTTGCGGCGCAGGCCTTGCGGCGAAAACGCGGAAATGCCCCAGCTTTGCCCCTGACGGTTAAGAATGTCCGGCGGCGCGCCAACGGTGACCGCTTGCAGCAGTTCAGCTTGCCGCGACCATGCCTGGCTGCCGGCGCCGTCGGCGCCCACCGCCAAGTCGGCGATCAGGCCAATCTTCATGCCGGCATTTAATGCGGCGGCTTGCGCGCGCCCCAGGCCACGGGCGATCAGCCATTGGCAGAAGGCGTGGTAGCCCACTTCCTGGGCATGGTCGGCGGCAAACAGCTCAACGTTGGCGTGATGCGGGTCGCGGTAGTGCTCGGGCCAGGTGCGCCAGTCGCCGCTCATGTCGTGGCGCACCATAAAGCCTTGTAGCGCTTCAAAACGGCAGTGCTGCAATAGGGCATCGCCGCCGCACAGCAGAAACTTGTCGAAGTCCGGCGTGAGCGCGTTGTGCTGGTCGCGGAAGGTTTGGTAGAGCTGGCGCAGCAAGCGCTGGCGGCTGTCGGTGACGCCGGGCCAGTCAATCAGTGGCAGGCTTTCCAATTCCTGGCGGCGTGTGTGCAGGCCACACATCTGCAAGGCATCGTTCACCGCGGCATCGCCGAGCAGGTTTTCCGGTGTGGCATACAGCGGGTTGAACAGCAGACGGCTGGACGGCGAGTACGGGCTGTATTGGCCGGGCCAGGCACTGAACATGGCATGCATCGGGCTGATGGCCAGGGCGTCGGCGCCATGACGGGCAGCGCTGCGCGCCAGTTCAGCCAGGGCCTGCATATCGCCCAGGCCGCCGTCGCCTTCGCGGCGCAGGGAATACAGCTGCGCGGTCAGGCCCCAGATATGCCGGCGTTGGCCGTCGGTCAAGTCTTCCACGCTAAGGCAAGCCGGTGGCGCCACGGCGATGGTGAGCAAGCGCTCACCAATCTGCAGGCGGTGATAGCCGTAATGCTCAATTGGCGGCAGAAAGCCGTTGCCATCGAGGCGGCCGTCGATACGCCGGC